>CAIVDX010000027.1 GCA_903904805.1 uncultured Rhodospirillales bacterium | reverse complement strand
TGCCGAGCTTCGCCGCGATCCGGCTGCACCTGCCGATGGCGCAGGCGATGGCGGCCAGCACCGGCATGAGCGCGCTGCTGGTGCTGCTCTGCCCGCTCGCCGGCGCGCTGTCGGACCGGCTGCCGCGCACCGCTCTGCCGATCGGCGCCGCCTGCGTCACCATCGTCTGCACCCAGCCGCTGCTGTCCTGGCTGCAGACCAATCCCGGGTTCGGCCCGCTCTGTCTGGTGCTGGCGGCGTTCTCGGTGCCGCTCGCCTGCTATATCGGCGTGCTCCCCGCACTGATCTCCGAAGTGCTGCCGCGGCCGATCCGCTGCACCGGGGTGGCGCTGGGCTATAATCTGGCGGTGATGATGTTCGGCGGCTTCGCCCCGGCAATCGTCGCCGCACTCGCGCTCTGGATGGGCGAAGCCAACGCCGCCGCGCTGTATGTTGGGGCCGCGGCCATCCCCTCGCTGATCGGCCTGAACCTGCTCGGCCGACGCTACCGCCCGGAGAACACCGGCGACCGCCGCTCACGAAACGCCGCCCGCCCCTCGGCATAGTCCGCGCTGTCAAGGCAGGCATCGATCGCCGCCTGCAGCCCAACCAGATCCCGCCGACCCTCCGGCTCAAGCAGCGCGGCAACCCCGCGCTTCATCACCCGCACCGCCAGCGGCGCGTTCTCCGCCAGCCGACCGGCCAGCCGCATCACCACATCATCCAGCTCCGGCTCGCTGACGCAGCGCTGCACCAGCCCGATGCGCGCCGCCTCCATCGCCTCCATCCGCTCCGCCGACAGCAACAGCCAGCGCGCCCAGCCAGGCCCGACCGCCTCGATCAGCGCGGCCATGCTCTGCACGTCCGCCGCCGCGCCCAACCGGGCCGAGGGCATGCCGAAACTCGCCCCCATCTCGGCGATGCGAAAATCCGCCTGCAGCGCCAGCATCAGCCCGCTGCCCAGGCACTGCCCGCGGATCGAGGCGATCACCGGCTTGGTGAACCGCCCCACCGCCAGCCGCCCCGCCCTTGTGTCCAGCTCCGCCTGCCGCCGCGCCTCCGGATCGCGCCGCCCCTGCTCGCCCGACGCATCCGACCCCGACACGAACGCGCTCTTGCCCGCCCCGCTCAGCACCACCACCCGCACCCGCTCATCGGCGGCCCAGGCGGCGAGCAGACGGTCGAGCATCTGCCACATCGGCACCGTCATCGCGTTGCGACGCTCGGGCTGGTTGAAGATGATCTGGCCGACAAACCGGTCCACACCGGCGAGAATCCTGCCCTCCGCGTAGCGACTCAGCTCCATCCTCAGATCACCCCGTCTGCCCGCAATGCGGCGATCTCGGCCGCGCCATAGCCAAGCCCCGCCAGCACCGCATCACTGTCCGCCCCGGCCTCGGCGGTGGCCGAGCCCACCTGCTTCTCCAGCCCGGAAAAATTCAACGCCGAGCCCACCACACGCTGCGCCCCCAGCCTCGGATGCTCGGTCGGCAGCGCCATCCGCAGATGCTCCACCTGCGGATCGGCGAACACCTGGTCCATCGCATAGATCGGCCCCGCCGGAATGCCCGCCGCATTCAACGCGTCGAACCACTCCACCGAGGTGCGGGTGATCGTCACCCCGCCGATCGCCGCATTCACCCCGGCGCGATCCTTCGCCCGCCCCGCCGGGCTGGCCCACTCCGCCCGCTCCCGCCACTCCGGATGCCCCAGCGCATCGGCCAGTTCGCCCCACATCTTGTTCGAGGCCGCGGCGATGTTGAGATAGCCATCCGAGGTCGGAAACACCCCGGTCGGCGCGCTGGTCGGATGATCATTGCCCGCCTGCCCCGCCACCTCGCCCAGCATCAGATAGCGCGCGGCCTGGAAATCCATCATGAAGATCTGCGCCTCCAGCAGCGAGGTGCTCACATAGCGCCCCTCGCCGGTCCGGCCCCGCTCGAACAGCGCCATCATGATGCCGAGCGCGAGCAGATTGCCCGCCGTCAGATCCGCCACCGCGATGCCCGCGCGCATCGGCCCGCGGCCGGGCTCGCCGGTCACCGCCATCAGCCCGCCCATGCCCTGCGCCACCTGATCGAACCCGGGCCGCTGCGCATAGGGCCCGGTCTGCCCGAACCCGCTGATGCTGCCATAGACCAGCCTGGGATTGATCGGCTTCAGGTCCTCATAGGCGATCCTCAGCCGGTGCTTCACCGGCACCCGCATGTTCTCCACCAGCACATCCGCGGTCTCGACCAGCTTGAGAAACACCTCCCGCCCGGCCGCACTCTTCAGATTGAGCTGAATCGCCTTCTTGCCGCGATGCAGATTCTGGAAATCCGGCCCATCGCGCGAGCCGCCAAACACATCCGCCTCACCTGGCGGCTCGATGCGGATCACCTCCGCCCCCCAGTCCGACAAATGCCGCACACAGGTGGGGCCGGCACGCACCAACGTGAGGTCCAGCACGCGCAGGCCCGAGAGCGGCAGGTCGGACATCACAGACTCCAAAGACGAGAACGTTCTTTTTTGAAAAAAGAACCAAAAAACTTCGATGAGTTAAGCGAGCGCAGACCGCACTGCGGCCAGTGCCAGATCGGCGGCACCGGCATCGGGGCCACCCGCCTGGGCGAGGTCGGGACGACCGCCGCCACCCTTGCCGCCGACCGCCACGCTGGCCACGCGCACAAGATCGACGGCGGAAAATCTACCGACCAGATCAGCCGACACGCCGACCACCACGCTCGCCTTGCCCTCGGCGGTGCTGACCAACGCCACCACGCCGCTCTCGATCTGCTTGCCGATCGCCTCGGCCAGACCCTTCAGCTCGCGCGGCGACACATCGCCCACATTCCGCCCGGCGAATGTCACATCGCCAATCGTCTCCACCGCCTCGGCCCCGCCGCCGGTCGCGAGCTTCTTCTGCAGCTCCGCCACCTTGCGCTCGAGAATTTTGCGCTCCTCCAGCAGCACGCTCAGCCGCTCCGACAGCTCACCCGGCGTGGTGCGCAGCAAGGCCGCCGCCTCCACCAGACGCCGTTCGGTCTCGGCCGCCATCGCCAGCGCGGTCGCCCCCGTCACCGCCTCGATGCGACGCACCCCGGCCGACACCGCACTCTCGCTGACAACATGAAACAGCCCGATATCGCCGGTCCGCCGCACATGGGTGCCGCCGCACAATTCGATCGAATAGGCCCGCCGCGCGCTGTCCGCCTCCAGCGGCAGCCCCATCGCCACCACCCGAACCTCGTCGCCATATTTCTCGCCGAACAGCGCCATCGCTCCCTCGGCCACCGCCTCGACGGGCGTCATCAGCCGCGTGGTGACCTCGGAATTCTGCCGGATCAACGCATTCACCTCGGCCTCGACAACCGCCAGATCCTCCTTGCTGATCGGCGTGGGCTGGCTCACGTCAAAGCGCAGCCGATCCGGCGCGTTCAGGCTGCCCTTCTGCTGCACATGCGTGCCCAGCCGCCGCCGCAGCGCCTCATGCAGCAGATGCGTCGCCGAGTGATGCGCCCGGATCGCCCCGCGCCGCTCATGATCCACCGCCGCCACCACCGCCGAGCCGACCTTCGCCTGCCCGGCCTCCACCACACCCAGATGCACGAACAGATCGCCCAACCGCTTCTGCGTGTCGCGCACCGCGATGCGCAGGCCATCCGCCCCGCTGATCAGCCCGGCATCGCTCACCTGGCCGCCACTCTCGGCATAGAACGGCGTCTGATTCAGCAGCAGCGCCACCTCATCGCCCGGCCCCGCGCTCTCGACGGCCGCCCCGTCGCGCACGATCGCGCGGATCTCGCCCTCGGCACTCTCGGTGGCGTAGCCCAGGAACTCGCTCGCCCCCACCTGCTCGCGCAGATTGTACCACACCGTCTCGGTCGCGCTGTCGCCCGACCCCGCCCAGGCGGCCCGCGCCCGCGTGCGCTGCTCGGCCATCGCCGCGGCGAAACCATCCAGATCCACCGCGCGGCCCTGCTCACGCAGCGCGTCCTGCGTCAGATCGAGCGGAAAGCCGAACGTGTCATACAGCTTGAACGCCACATCACCGGCCAGCGCCTGGCCCTCGCCCAGCTTGCCGGTCTCCTCGGCAAGCAGCCCAAGGCCACGCTCCAGCATCGCCTTGAAGCGCACTTCCTCCAGCTTCAGCGTCTGCGCGATCAGATCCTCGGCACGCACCAACTCCGGATAGGCCGCCCCCATCTGCCGGATCAGCGAGGGCACCAGCCGGTGAAACAGCGTCTCCTTGGTGCCCATCATATGCAGATGCCGCATCGCCCGGCGCATGATCCGGCGCAGCACATAGCCGCGCCCCTCATTGCCTGGCAGCACCCCATCAGCGATCAAAAACGACGTGCTGCGCAGATGATCCGCCACCACACGGTGCGAGGTCTTCCACGGCCCGTCCGCCGACTGCCCGGTGGCATCCGCACTCGCCTCGATCAGCGCCCGAAATGTGTCGGTGTCATAATTGTCGTGCTTGCCCTGCAGAATGGCGGCGAAGCGCTCCAGCCCCATCCCGGTGTCGATCGAGGGCTTGGGCAGCGGCGTGCGCACCCCCGGCGGCCCCTCCTCGAACTGCATGAACACCAGGTTCCAGATCTCGATGAAGCGGTCGCCATCCTCGTCGGGGCTGCCCGGCGGCCCGCCCGCAATGCCCGGCCCGTGATCGTAGAAAATCTCCGAGCACGGCCCGCATGGCCCGGTGTCGCCCATGCGCCAGAAATTGTCCGAGGTGGGTATGCGGATGATCCGCTCATCCGGCAGCCCGGCGATCTTGCGCCACAGCGCCGCCGCCTCCTCATCCTCACTATAAACAGTGACCAGCAGCCGCTCCGGCGGCAGCCCGAAATCCCTGGTGACCAAAGTCCAGGCATGCAGAATCGCCTGTTCCTTGAAATAGTCGCCAAAGCTGAAATTCCCCAGCATCTCGAAGAACGTGTGATGCCGCGCGGTGTAGCCGACATTGTCGAGGTCGTTATGCTTGCCGCCGGCTCGCACGCATTTCTGCACGCTGGTGGCGCG
>CAIVDX010000026.1 GCA_903904805.1 uncultured Rhodospirillales bacterium | reverse complement strand
TTCGATTCCGATCCGCTGCACACCAAGAATCCCGCCACGGAATCGATGCGGGCGCTGGAGGATCTGATCGCCAATCCGATGACCAGCCCCTACAGCGTGGATATTCTCGCCGCCAACATGGAGGCCGCCACGGCGCTGGCGCGGACGCTGCGGTCGCTGCCTTTGGTGGAGAGTGCCACGACCCTGTCGAGCTTCGTGCCGGCGGAGCAGACGCGCAAGCTGGCGTTGATCGAGGATGCGGCGGGCCTGCTGGCGCCGACGCTGGAGGTGGCGCCGAGCCAGGTGCCGGTGACGGCATCGGCGTTGCGCGTGGCAGTGGGCGCGGCGGCGGACCAGCTCGCGCGCGCGGCGATGAAGGTGGCGCCCGGCAGCCCGATCGCGCTGCTGGCCGGCGACCTGGCGCGGCTGCGCGACGCGCCGGATGCGTCGTTGCTGGCAGCGAATGAGGTGCTGACGCGGTTTTTGCCGATGCAGCTGGAGCGGCTGCGCACGTCATTGTCGGCGGCGCCGGTGTCGGCCGCGGATATTCCGGAGTCTCTCGCGCGGGACTGGCGCCTTGCCGATGGGCGGGTGCGGGTGAACGCGGTGGCCAGGCCTGGCGGGCGGGATCGGGCGGGGCAGTTGGCCTTCGTGGAGCAGATCAGCGCCGTGGCGCCGGATGTGGGCGGCTCGGCGGTGGCGATCGTTGCGACCACGCAAACCATCATCGGGGCGTTCCGCGCGGCGGCACTGGGCGCGCTGGTGGCGATCGCGGTGATCCTGCTGGTGGCGCTGCGGCGTGTGCTGGACACGATGCTGGTGCTCGCGCCGCTGCTGCTGGCGGCGCTGCTGACCGCGCTGCTGCTGATCCTGCTTGGCCTGCCGATCAACTTCGCCAACATAATCGCGCTGCCGCTGCTGTTGGGCGTGGGGGTGTCGTTCAACATCTATTTCGTGATGAACTGGCGCGCCGGGCAGAGCCATCCGTTGGGTTCGGCGACGGCGCGGGCGGTGCTGTTCAGCGCGCTGACGACGGCGACGGCGTTCGGCTCGCTGGCGGTATCGGCCCATCCGGGCACCGCGAGCATGGGCGCGCTGCTGCTGTTGAGTTTGCTGGCAACGCTGATCGCCACACTGATTTTCGTGCCGGCTTTGCTCGCGGTTTGCCGGCGCACAGGACCAAACTGACCGACGTTTTTACTTCTTTTTCCAGAAAAGAAGGCCTGCTTATGCGCAGCATGGCGTGGCCCTGTCAGGCGAGGGCCTTGATCGCGGCTTGGAGTTTTGGGTTGAGCAGGGTTTCGAGTTCGGCCGTGTGCTCGTAGTCCGGCATCAGGCGCGTCAGCGCGGCGTCGCGGGATGTTGCGGGGTGAAAATAGAGTTCGCTTGTGCCGTCTGGCAGGTTGGGAACCAGGCGGAGCAGGCGGTCGGTGGTCATGTGGCCGGTCCAGGCCAGGCCGAAGAGGTGATCGTTGCAGATCATGCCGGCTTTTCGGGCGCGGGCGCGCAGCAGGCGGGTCCAGAGATACAAGGCGCGGTCTGAGAGTTTGATGGGTTCGCCGAGTGATGTCATCACGCTGGGGGGTTCGGCGGGGATGCGGATCTGGCGCAGGCCGAAGCGGTGGCCGATGCGCAGCATGGCCTCGCCGACCACCGGGTGCAGATGCATGTGCTTGTGCGCGTCGGCATGGTTCAGCGGCAGGCCGGTGCGGCGGAAGGCGTTGAACTGGGCGGTGATCTCCAGCATCAGCTCGGCGCGGGCGCGTTTGCTGAAGGCGTAGCGGAGTGCGAGGCCGAGCTGGTCGGCGGGAAACTGCCCGTTGGCATCAGTGATGGTGGGCAGCATGGCGTGCGGCAGCATGGCGGGGCCTTCGACGGCGACCAGATGAAGACCCACCTTCAGGCCGGGATTGGCGCGCGCGCGGGCGACCGCATCCGCGGCCGCGTCACCGGCGACCATCAGGCTGGCGGCGGTGAGGATGCCCTCGCGATGGGCGCGCTCGACGGCCTCGTTCACCGCGACGGAGAGGCCGAAATCGTCGGCGGTGACGATGATGGTCCGCACAGGCCGGTGCGGCGTCAGCCGACCAGGGATGTGCGCAGCCCGAGGGCCTGGCCGAGGCGTTCCAGCCGGCGCTGCACGGCCTCGCCGGCGAACACGCCCGCGCTCTCGGTGAGTTCGAGGGTGAGCAGATCGTCCTGGCGGGAGAGGCGGGTGGCGCGCAGCAATTCGGGCGTGCCGCCGGAGAGTGTGTAGGCGAGGCGGAAGGCGATGCCCAAGGCCTCGGCGCGGTGCAGGCTGGCGGGGTCGAGCAGCGCGCAGGCGGGCGCGAGGAAGGGGGCGTCGATCCCGGCGTCGTACCGAAGTGCGACGGTGGTGGCGAGGAAGCCGCGGCCGTGATGATCGAGCGCGATGCCGGGCTGGCGCAGCAGGCGCAGGAAGCTCTGTTCGGCGCGGTAATCGGGATGCTCGTGGCTGCCGATGTCGGAGACCCAGCAGGCGGCCTCGCGCATGCGGGTGGCCTCGTGGTTTTCCGGCGCGAAGAGCGGCGCGGTCCAGTCGATCAAGGCGGGGGCCATCTGCGTCTGGCGGCTGAGCTGCGCGGCGAGGTCGCGGCAGGCGGCGAGCAGCGGGTCCTGTTTGCGGATGGCCTCGGGCACGCGCTGCATATACCAGCCCTCGCGCAGGCCGGAGGCGGAGAACACCACGCGGCGGGCGCCGGTGGCGCGCAGGATGCGGCGCAGCGCGACGGCGGCGAAGGGCAGGTCGTCGATCCGGCGGCGGGGGGCGCCGGCCATGCGTTCGAGCACCTTGCGCGGGGCTGCGGTGATGACGCCGGTGAGGTCGCGCGCCTCCTCGCGGCCGATCGTGTAATGGTGCACGATGCGCAGCGGATAGTTGGTCTGCACCATGTGCATGGTGGCGAGCGCGCGCCAGGCGCCGCCGACGCAATAGAGGTCGCGCCCCTCGCCCTCGCCGAGCCAGGGCACGGCGGAGAGGTCGGCCTCGACGATGGCGCGCGCACGGGCGGTGTCGCCGCCGGCGCGTTCGGCCAGGCTGATGACGCCCAGGCGCAGCGTTTCGGCGCGTTCGGCGCGGCCGGTGCGCAGCCGGACGAGTTCGAGCGAGCCGCCGCCGATGTCGGCAAGGATGCCGTCGGCCCCGGGGATGCCGCAGAGCACGCCGGCGGCGGACAGAGCCGCCTCCTCGGCGCCGGGCAGCACGCGGATCGGCACCTCGGGCATCAGGCGGGCGAGTTCGGCGACGAAGGCGGGCCCGTTCTCGGCCTCGCGCACCGCCGAGGTTGCCAGCACCTCGAAGCTCTCCGCACCCATGGCGCGGGCGAGCGCGTTGTAGCGGTTCATCACGGTCAGGGCGGCGGCCACGCCTTCGTCGGTGATGCGGCCGGTGGTGGCGACACCGCGGGCGAGGCGCAGCACGGCCTTTTCGTTGAAGATGACATGCGGGTTGCGTGAGCTGCCCTCGAACACCACCAGGCGCACCGAGTTGGAGCCGAGATCGACCACGGCGTGGCGCACCAGGGTGCCTGGTTGCGTCGACCAGCCGGTCTGCTCGCTCACCTGGTCATTCACGGGAGGTCTCCATTGGCCAACGTCTAGTCCTGCAGCACGCGGTCCTGCCGGCGGGCATGCGGCAGGACGGCACCATGCAGCGCCGAGCCGCGTCCGGACAGGGAGGGATTTGTCATGAAGTATTCATGCGCGGAGACCGGCCAGCGGCCGGGGGCGAGGCGCTTCCACTCGCCGTCCGGCCCGAGCTGCCAGGACTGCATGCTGTCTTTCAGATTCACCACCATGATCTGATCCAGCACCTGTTCATGCACGGTGGGGTTATGGATCGGCACCAGCGTTTCGACGCGCCAGTCCATGTTGCGGGCCATCCAGTCGGCGCTGGAGATGAACACGCGGGCGTGGCGGCTGGGCAAGGCGTGGCCATCGCCGAAGCAATAGATGCGGGCGTGCTCCAGGAAGCGGCCGACGATGGATTTGACCTTGATGTTGTCGGACAGGCCGGCGACGCCCGGGCGCAGGCAGCAGATGCCGCGCACCACGATGCTGACCTTCACGCCGGCGCGCGAGGCCTCGTAGAGCTTGTCGATCAGCGCCTCGTCCACCAGCGAGTTCATCTTCAGCCACATCATGGCCGGGCGGCCGGCATGGGCGTGGGCGATCTCGGCGTTCATCAGCGCCATCAGGGTGGTGCGGGTGGTGAGCGGGCTGAAGGCCAGCTCGTCCATCTGCTCGGGCTCGGCATAGCCGGTCATGTAGTTGAACAGCCGGGCCGAATCGCGGGTGAGCGCGGGGTCGCAGGTGAAGAAGGAGAGGTCGGTGTAGATGCGCGCGGTGATCGGATGATAGTTTCCGGTGCCGAAATGGGCGTAGGCGCGCATCGCCCCGCCCTCGCGGCGGACCACCAGCGAGAGCTTGGCGTGGGTTTTCAGCCCGGCGAACCCGAACACCACCTGCACGCCGGCGGCCTCCATGGTACGGGCGAGGCGGATATTGGCTTCCTCG
>CAIVDX010000025.1 GCA_903904805.1 uncultured Rhodospirillales bacterium | reverse complement strand
GGCAAAACCACCTTGCTGCGTTTGATCGCCGGACTTGATGCACCTGAGCGCGGGCGCATCCTGATCGGGGGTCAGGATATGGCGAATGTGCCGGCGAGGGCACGGCAGATTGGCTTCGTCTTTCAGCATTACGCCCTGTTTCGTCACATGACAGTGGCCGACAATGTTGCCTTCGGCCTGCGTGTGCGCGGTCGCGCACGGCGGCCGGGAGAAGCCGAAATCGCCCGCCGTGTGGCCGATCTGCTGGATCTGGTACAGATGCCGGAACTGGGCAGGCGCTATCCGAGCCAGCTCTCCGGTGGCCAACGCCAGAGGGTTGCCCTGGCCCGGGCATTGGCGATCGAGCCCCGTGTGCTTCTGCTGGACGAGCCGTTTGGCGCACTCGATGCGCGGGTGCGCCAGGACCTGCGACTTTGGCTGCGTGGCTTGCATGACCGCGTCGGGCTGACCACGGTGTTTGTGACACACGACCAGGACGAGGCGCTGGCGCTGGCCGATCGCATCGCGGTTCTGCGCGACGGTAAGATCGAACAGGTCGGTACTTCGGCCGAGCTTATCAACGACCCGGTGAGCGCATTCGTGTACGGCTTTTTGAGCGAATCGATGCGGCTGGAGTGCCACGTTAAGGGCGGGATGGCAGAGTTCGGAGATTTGGCGGCGGCCCCGGTGGTGACCGACATAGCGGATGGCAAGGCAATTGCCGTGGTGCGCCTCTTTGACATTGGAATTCGTCCGGCGCCGGATGATGGTTTGGGTGGGCGTGTCCGCGGTGTGCGTGAAATGGGCCCCACTCGCCGCGTGACGATCGAAACAGGGGGACGAATGGTGGAGGTGGTGATGCCGTCGGCTGCGGCTTGGCCGGCGTGGCAGCATGTCCTGCTGGACCTGTCCCGGGCACGGTTTTATCCATCTTGAGGTCGTTCGAGGTCTCTTCGTATGGAATATACGGCTTAGGCACTGTCATCAAAGCTTCATAAAAATGAAATAAATACGAAGCGGGTCCTGCGTAGGGTGCGGCCGCGACCACTCGGCGACTCGGATCCGACAACCGGACCGTTTTCGCGCCATACCCCAAGGAGGTCTGATGAAGCTCGTTTCTTTCTCGAAACTGGCAGGTGCTGCGTTCGCAGTGACCATTGCCGGCGTTGCATTGAGTGCGTCGGCTCAGGAAATCAACGGCGCTGGTAGCTCGTTTGCGGCGCCGATTTATGGTAAATGGGGCGAAGCGGCTGCTGCCGCCGTCGGCGTGAAGCTCAACTACCAGGCGATCGGCTCGGGTGGCGGTCAGAATCAGGTGTTCAACCGCACCGTGGACTTTGGCGCCTCTGACGCCCCGGTCTCCGCAGAGAAGCTGACCGAGAACAAGCTGATTCAGTTCCCCACGGCGATGGGCGCGGTGGTACCGATCGTCAATTTGCCGGGCGTTGAAGCCGATCAGCTGAAGCTGACCGGTGAGATCCTGGCGGAAATCTACGCCGGCAAGATCACAAAGTGGAACGATGTCAAGCTGGTCGAGTTGAACCCGGGCGTGAGCCTGCCGTCAGTGGCTATCGCGCCGGTTTATCGCGCGGACAGCTCGGGCACGAGCTTCGTGTGGACCTCCTACCTCTCGGCGGTCTCGCCAGAATGGCGCACCGCCGTGGGCGTCGGCCAGTCGGTGAAGTGGCCCGCGGGCAACGGCGCGAAGGGCAATGACGGCATTGCTGCGACGGTGAAGCAGGTGCGCGGCGGCATCGGTTATGTCGAGAACGCCTATGCCACCACCAACAAGCTGACCACCGTGCAGCTGCGGAATAAGGCCGGCGTGTTCGTGAAGCCGACGATGTCAGCCTATGCCGCAGCGGCGTCCAGCGCTGACTGGGCAGCGGTGAAGAACTACGCCATCAACCTCGTCGATCAGCCCGGTGCGACCAGCTGGCCGATCGTTTCCGCTACGTTCGTTTTGCTGCCGACCGATCCGAAAGATGCGGCGCGCGGCAAGGCGGTTGTGAAGTTCTTTGATTGGGCCTTCACCAACGGGGGCAAGATTGCCGAGGACCTGCAGTATATCCCGCTGCCGACCGCGGTTCAGGCCACAGTACGTTCGGACTGGGCGAAGCTGCCCTGATGTTTTGAGACGAATGATGGGTGTGGCAGCCGCCACACCTGTCATGCCTGTGACGGATCGCATTTCCGTGGCTCGGGTCGCCGGCGCTGGGAGATTTGGTTCGATGATCAGCCGATGACGTGCCTTCGACGACTTATGACAGACTGACAGGATCGCCAAATTGTCTGACATTGCCACCGGTGCCGTTCCGCCCCGACGCAAAGCTTCATCGACTGGTGACGCGATCTTCGCGGCATTCGCGAACGCATCGGGTATTTTTGTGCTGATCCTGCTTGGCGCGATCATTGTTTCGCTGTTCGTCGGCGGGCTGCAGGCTTTCACAAAATTCGGTATTCCGTTCGTCTGGACCGCCGATTGGGATCCAGTGCAGGAGGTGTTTGGCGCCGGTGTGCCAGTTTACGGCACCGTTGTGACCGCAGTGCTGGCGCTATTGCTCGCGGTTCCCCTCGCCTTCGGCATTGCATTCTATCTGTCCGAGCTTGCGCCGGACTGGGTCCGCCGCCCTGTCGGAACGGCGATCGAACTGCTCGCGGCGGTGCCGTCAATTATCTACGGAATGTGGGGCTTCTTTGTCATCGTCCCGGTGATGGGGCAGATCGTGCAGCCCTTCCTGATCGACCTTCTGGGGGATCAGCCGATCATCGGCTTTCTCTTTCAAGGGCCGCCCTTTGGTACCGGTATATTCACCGCAGCACTGATACTCGCGGTGATGGTGATCCCGTTTATTGCGGCGACCATGCGCGATGTGTTCATGACTGTGCCTGCTGTCTACAAGGAATCTGCCTACGGCGTTGGATGCACAACGTGGGAAGTCATGCGCAATATCGTCATTCCCTACACTAAGGCATCGGTGGTGGGTGGCATTATGCTGGGGTTGGGCCGTGCGCTGGGCGAAACCATGGCAGTGACATTCGTCATCGGCAATACCAACCGCATCACCACCTCGCTGTTTGGCTCGGGAAACACCATTGCCTCGCTGGTTGCATTGGAATTTCCCGAGAGCCAAGCTGGCAGTTTGAAGCTATCGGCATTGCTCGCTCTTGGCTTCCTCCTGTTCGTGATTTCTTTTATCGTTTTGGCAATTTCGCGGCTGTTGCTGCGGCCGAAGTCGCATTGAGGAGGCGAGGATGAGCGCAACCATGAGCGTCTCCGCTCCGACCCGTGATGTGGCACTCGCCGAGCGCCTCTCGCGAAGCCGGCGACGCACGAATCTGATTATCCAAGGCCTTTGCATCTTCGCCACGCTGATTGGGCTGCTGTTCCTCGCCTCTATCCTGTTCACCTTGCTATGGCGCGGCGTGGGCGCGTTGCATCTTTCGGTGTTCACCAACGTGACGCGCCCGCCAGGTTCGAATGGCGGCCTGCTGAATGCAATCGTGGGGAGTCTGATTCAGACCGTGCTGGGCACGGCCATTGGCACGCCGATTGGACTGATGGTTGGCACATACCTTGCCGAATATTCGCAGGGCTCGGCGCTCGGAAACGCTGTTCGCTTCGTGTCTGACGTTCTGCTTTCGGCCCCGTCGATTCTCATTGGGTTGTTTGTCTACACAGTGCTGGTGGTGCCGTTCGGTGGCTTCTCCGGCTGGGCGGGCGCTGCCGCGCTAGCGGTGATCGTGATCCCGATCGTTGTGCGTACCACTGAGGACATGCTGAGGCTGATACCGACCGCCTTGCGAGAGGCCGCAGTGGCACTTGGCGCCCCAAAATGGAAGGCGATTGTGCTGATCTGCTATCGCGCAGCGCTTGACGGCATCGCAACGGGCGTTTTGCTCGGGGTGGCGCGAATAGCTGGTGAGACGGCGCCGCTGCTGTTCACCTCACTGGGCAACCTGAACTGGTCGGTTGCGTTGAATCAGCCGATCGCCTCGCTGCCTGTGACGATTTATCAGTATGCCGGCTCGGCGTTCGACGATTGGGTTGACTTGGCCTGGGTCGGTGCGTTGCTGATCACCTTTGGCGTTCTCGCCTTGAACATCGTTGCGCGCTTCGCACTTGGTCGCCGTAAGTAGTGGATGGGATCTATCATGTCTGACGTGAACACAACCGAGCAGGGAAGCGCCACGATGTCGGGGATGCAGGCCCGCTCAACGAGCGATCTGGCCGAGGCGCGAATCTCAATTCGCAACCTCGATTTTTACTATGGTACGAACAAGGCGCTGAAATCGATCAGTCTTGATTTCCCCGCGCGCCAGGTCACTGGTATGATTGGTCCTTCCGGTTGCGGCAAATCGACACTGCTGCGTGTGCTGAATCGGATGTACGATCTTTATCCCGGCCAACGCGCGACGGGAGAAGTCATGATGGACGGGATCAACGTGATTGACAGCTCGGTTGACCTTAACCAGCTGCGCAGCCGCATCGGCATGGTTTTCCAGAAGCCGACACCATTTCCGATGTCCATTTACGACAACATCGCCTTTGGCGTTCGCCTACATGAACGGTTGAGCAAGTCTCAGATGGATGAGCGCGTGGAGTGGTCGCTCAGCCGCGGTGCGCTTTGGGACGAGGTGAAGGATCGCCTCACTTCCTCGGCGATGGGCCTGTCTGGTGGCCAGCAGCAGCGGCTGTGCATCGCGCGCACCATCGCCGTGCGCCCTGAGGTCATCCTGTTCGACGAACCAACGAGCGCACTCGATCCGATCAGCACGCTGAAGGTCGAAGAGTTGCTTGACGAGTTGAAGAAGGATTTCACGATCGCAATCGTCACGCACAACATGCAGCAGGCGGCGCGCTGTGCAGATCAGGTGGCTTTCTTCTATCTCGGCGAGATGGTCGAGGTTGGAACCGCGGCACACATTTTCACCGCGCCGACCCAGAAGCGCACGCAGGAATACATTACCGGCCGGTTCGGCTGAGGAGTACGCAGATGTCCGAAACACCGCAGCACATCGTCAAGAGCTATGAGCAGGAGCTGAATCGCTTGCGCGATCTGCTCACCGAGATGGGCGGAATTGTTGAGAGCCAGGTCGCCCTGTGTGCCGACGCTGTGGTGGAGCGTGATAACGCCGCGGCCAACCGCGCCATCGAGCTCGATCCTAAGGTCGACGCACTGGAGCGCGAGTCCGAGCAGTTCATCATTCGCCTGCTGGCGCTACGCCAACCAATGGCTGGCGATCTCCGCGCCATCGTTGCGGCGCTGAAATGCGCTGGCGATCTCGAACGCATTGGTGACTATGCAGCCAATGTCGCCAAACGGAGTATTGTGCTCGCACAGTTCAACATGCCTTACAGCATGGGTGGCATTGCGCACATGGCTCGGCTGGTGCAGGAAAATCTCAAAAGCATTATTGACGCGGTCGGCGAAAACAATGTCGAACTCGCCGTAGAGGTGTGGCGTTCAGATGCGCAGATCGACGAGATCTACAATGCGTTGTTCCGTGAGCTCATCACCTATATGATGGAGGATCCGCGCAACATCACTCCATGTGCGCATCTTTTGTTCATCGCGAAAAACCTTGAGCGGATTGGTGATCACGCCACCAATATCGCAGAGACGATCTACTATTCGGTGACCGGTGAGCCGCTGCTCGAGGGGCGTCCCAAGGGGGACAATTCCGCATACGCGGTTGTGCGGCCACGCGAGGAGGATGACGCGTGAGCCAAGCCATGACAAATAGTAACGGGAGCGCAATGGGGGCCCCGATGTCAGACATAGTCTCCAGCACAGCCAAGCCGCTTGTCCTGGTCGTTGAGGATGAGGCGGCGCTGGCCACCATGCTCCGCTACAATCTCGAAAAGCAGGGTTACCGTGTCGAGGAGGCCGCAGACGGGCAGGAGGCACTGACGCGGGTTGCGGAGTCCCAGCCGGATCTGGTTTTGCTCGATTGGATGTTGCCCTCGATGTCGGGCATCGAGGTGTGTCGGCAGTTGCGCCGCCGGCCGAACACAAGAGATCTGCCGGTGATCATGGTGACTGCTCGCACCGAGGATCAGGATGCCGTGCGCGGTTTGAACACCGGCGCGGACGATTACATCACCAAACCCTTCAACATGGATGCGTTGCTGGCTCGCATGCGCGCTCTTCTTCGGCGCGCGAGTTCTGTGCCTACCAAGGGCAAGCTGGTGTTTCACGATCTGAGCATGGACCTGGCTGCGCACCGCGTACAACGCAATTCTCGTTTCATCCATCTCGGCCCCACTGAATTCCGGTTGCTTGAGTTCTTCATGCAGCATCCGCATCGGGTGTTCTCGCGCGAGGAACTTCTGGATGCAGTGTGGGGGCCCGACATTCACGTCGAGCCGCGTACTGTCGATGTCCATATTCGCCGACTGCGGAAATCTATTAACGGTCCTGAAGAACTCGATGTGGTGCGGACTGTCCGCGCTGCCGGTTATGCGCTGGACACTGAGCCGCTCTAGGCTCGCGGGCTTTGCTTTCGGACGAATGTTGGTTTTTAGTCTCTAGTTAGAGACAAGCTGACCATGCTGCCAGACTGACCGGACGTGCAGCCGGGCATCAAGCGCGATAAGGTCGGCACGCGCTCCGGCGCTGATGTGACCGACATCCTTGATCGAGACGGCGGCGGCAGGCGTGCTGGTGGCCATCGCAAGAGCGTCTCGCAGCGGGATGCCGACCATATCAACAGCGTAGCGCACCGCCTCGGCCATGCACAAATGAGCGCCACCTAACGTGCGGTCCTCAGCAGTGAGTTGACCGTCGCTTAGTCGTACGATTGTCTGTCCGATCTGAAAACTTCTGGTGGCACCACCGACCGTTGGCATCGCGTCGGAGACAAGAAACAGATGGGAAGCGCCGAGCGCACGATAGGCCAGGCGGACATTGGCCGGATGTACATGCAGCCCATCCAGAATAATGCCCGCGTAAAGTCCCTCAAGTCCGAGGGCGGCGCCGACGGTGCCAGGCTCCCGCGGACCGGTCTGCGCCATCGCGTTAAAGAGGTGCGTCACACCGCGCAGGCCCTGCGCGTGGGCGTCTTGCATGATGTGCCAGCCGGCCTCGCAATGACCGGCGAAAACATGAATGCCGTTTTCGGCCAAACGTGCGATCGTGCCATCCGGCGCCAGTTCGGGAGCCAGCGTGATGAGACGCGTGCCAGGAAATGGGGCGCCGAGCAACGCGAGATCGGCTTCACTTATTTGGCGGATCGCGTCTGCGGGATGGATGCCGCGGCGCGAGGGGGCGAGGTGCGGTCCTTCAAGATGAATCCCGATAATTCCTGGGATCGTCTCAATCGCTGCTGCGGCGGCGCCGAGCGCGGTCTCAGTCAGCGTTGCTGAGCCGCTGATCACAGTGGGCAAGATCGCGGTGGTACCGAGCCTGCGATGGGTCCGGGCGACGATGTCTATCCCATTTGCTGTTGGTCGGTCATTGAACAGCACATCGCCGCCGCCATTCACTTGCAGGTCTACATAGCCGGGAGCAAGAAGCCAGCCGCCGGGCAATGCCTCGACGGCAATCCCGGGGGGGACCTGGCTGATCGGGCAAATGTCAGCGATCCAACAGCCCTGGATCAGCGCTGCGTGGTCGGTGTGCATGACGACACCATCGAAAAGCTTGCTGGCGGCAAGTGCTCGCATCAGCGCATATGCCTCAGCGTGCTTCGAAGGTCTCCATTGTTGGCTTCCAGTAAGGCTTCGGCGGTCTCCCTCGAAAGGCCCTCCAGGAGTAGGATTGCAAGCTTGATGTCACCGTTTGCCTCCAACAGCGCCAACCTGGCAGCCTCGGGATGGACACCAGCCAGATCGGCGACCATTCGCTCGGATCTGGCGACAAGTTTTGCGTTGGTCGGTCGCATCTCCACCATGCGACCGCGATATACGCGGCCGAGGCGCACCATGAGCGCGGTGGAGAAGATGTTAAGCGCAACTTTCTGCGCAGTTCCCGCGCCAAGCCGCGTGGAGCCTGCAACTGGCTCAGGTGCGGTTGGCAGCAGCACCTTGTGATCCACTTCAGCGAGCAAGGGGGAGCCGGCATTGTTGGCAAATCCAACCGTGAGTGCCCCGGTCGCTGCGGCCACCTTGGCGCAGGCCACGGTAAACGGGGTAACACCACTTGCAGCAACTGCGATCAGAACATCGGTGGGCCCGATGGGCGCG
>CAIVDX010000024.1 GCA_903904805.1 uncultured Rhodospirillales bacterium | reverse complement strand
GGTGGTGCTCTCGAACCGTCGCTGCAAGTGCTCCACATGCGCCGCATGTGTCTCGCGCGTCGCCGGCAGCATCTCCCGGGTGATCACCGCCACAATCCGCTCCACCTCCGCGTCGCTGAACTCCACCTCCCGCCAGCTCTTCACATAGTCCGCATACCCACCCGTCAACACATTCCCCGGCATCGCCGTCTTCAGCTGGCAATCGCCCTAGAACACCACAACCGAATGCAGTGTCTCCCTCGGAATCCTCACCAGGCGAGACAGCGCTTTGATATGCCCTTCATTCTGCTGCAACGGATTGAGAAACCGCAGCGTGTGCTGCCGGTTCTTCTTGGTCCAGAACCGCGCATCTTCGCTGCCGAAAATCCACCCCGTCATATGTTTTGTCTCGATCACGAAAACACCATACCGCGAAACGATCACATGATCGATCTGCGTCGTCCCGCGCGGCGTTCTCAGCGTGAGATTGTGAAATACTGCATACTCCGACGCTGGCAGCCCCCACGCCGCCTCGCCCGCGCTAAGATCCTCACCGAACTGCCCCGACCGGTCCGTCCGACCCGCCCCAAACCGCCCACCAGACCGCCCGGCCGACGAAGTGAGCGCCACCACCGCGGCGACCACCACCACCGCCACGCCAATCAGCGGCAGCAACGCGTTCGCCACGGCGGCATCGGCCATTCCACCACCCCATCAAAAGGATGAATTCGTCACCCAACCCTAACCCACCAAGGGCACAATGCGACCACGCATCACGCCATCTTCACCCTCCCAAGGCCACCAACCCGCAGGCCCCGCCACCCCCGCGATCACCTCATCCAGCCCACGCACCATCACCGCCTCTCCCGACCACCCACCCGTATCAACCTTGTCGACACACCCGCAACCCCCGATACCAGCCAATTTCCGGAACCGACCGTATTGAACCGTGCAGTCGGATTGCAGCACCCGACCGACCACAGGGAGGAATTTTCCGTTAGTTCGCTGACGGCAGGTCCGGCCGCGCAGGGTTGTAAGGTTCGGATTATACCCAAGTGGGCTGGCGCGGACTGCGAACTGGTTCCTACATGGTCAGAAACCTTTGAGGCTTACGGTGGTCCCTCACGTGGGGCGCTTTGGCCGGGCGATAGGACCTAGCTTGAACTAGGTAGATCCCGACTCTTCCGACATGGTCGGAACGCCACTAATGGTCGGGCTGGCGTCCGATGATGGCGCTCCATCCGCTCGTTCAGACAGGAACTGCGCTGTGCCGAGATTTCTCGTCGCCTATTATTCTTGGACAGGCAATACGGAAAAAGTCGCCAACCTGATTGCGGAAACGCTGTCCGCCGACATCGAGCGAATCCGCGATGCCGAACCGCGTGGCGGCCCTTTTGCCTTTCCGTCGGCCGTCGTCGCTTCGTTACTCAAGAGCTCCCCACCGATCTCGCAGCCAACGAAGAATGTGGCTGACTACGATGTCGTCATACTCGGCTGTCCCGTCTGGGCGTCGAACATGGCGACGCCTATGCGCACCTACATCATGAGGGAAAATCCCGGGATCAAGCAGGTGGCGTTGTTCTGCACACTCGGCGGCAGTGGCGGCAAGGCCGCCCTGGCCCGGATGGCGGCGCTTTGCGGTCGCGCTCCGCTTGCCGATCTGATCGTGAACGGGATAGCGACCTATTCAGGTAATTGGCGTGGTTTGACCGAGAGTTTCGCCCGACAGGTCCAGACGCAGCAGGTGCGGAAGAGTGACGCAGCCTCACACGCCCCAGCTGCCGCTTAAACGGCGTGAACCCTCATGACAGCCCTCCCGACAAAGGGCTCGCCCCCGAGGTCTGGCCGTTGATTATTCCAACGAGAGCCAATCCATGACGTCTGGGTCAAGCAACCGCAGGGCGCAATGCATCTTCGCATTGCGCCATCTTCACTCAAAATTCCACTCTCCGACTAACTACGAAATCTCCCACTCAAACCCGCCCCGAACCCTTCCCCGACGACGAGGATTTCGGCCCACCCGTCGGTCAGGAAGTCTGGTGATGCCCCCCGGCTACGTGCCGGACACCGGCGACATCGTCTGGCTGCATTTCGACCCGCAGAAGCCGCAAGAAGGGGCTGGCCACGAACAGGCCGGCCACCGCCCCGCCCTGGTTCTCTCCCCCGCCCGCGACAACGGCCCGCGCGGCATGATGCTCTGCTGCCCAATGACCACGAAAATAAAAGGCTACCCCTTCGAGGTCCTGGTCCCCGGCACCCCACCAAGCGCGGTCCTCGCCGACCAGATCAAAAGCCTCGGCTGGCGCGCCCGCCGCGCCCAGCACAAAGGCACCATCCCCCAAGCCGCGCTGGCCGAAGTCAAAGCCAAACTCCGCCCCCTCCTCGGCATCTGACCAGGCAAGCCTAGCGCCCACCCCCCCCCCGCGCACTGCGCCATCCTCCCGCAAAATCCCGCTCGCGCGCCCGTCCCGTTTCACCGATCGGTTCGCCGCGTCGCATCCTTCGTCTCAGGCCTCAGCGCATCTCGTTTGGCGCGAAACGCGTCAACCAGCCGCCGGTCTCCGCAAGCAGGCGCGACCGCATCGTGCGTGCCAGACCAGATCATCCATCGAACAATCGCCGCGGTTCCCCGGCTGCCGCGAGAAATCAGGCCGCCCGCCGATGCCACCATCGCGGCAAGCCGTAACGACCAGAGAGGAATCATTCGGATTTTCAGCGAATCCGGCTGCCCGATCACCTCGGCGGCAAGCATCCCGATCTCTCGAAACGAGAACGTGTCCGGGCCCCCGACCTGGTGCTCCCGCCCGGCTTTCTCGGGGTCGCCGATACAGCAGGCGATAAACGCGGCCACGTCGCAGCCATCGACGGGGTTGATGCGATGGGATCCGTCTCCAATCACCGTGTGTCGCCCGTGCCGATACACGGAGTCGAACGCCCGATTGGTCAGATCGCTGAAATAGGCGGTTGGCCGGATCACGGTGAACGCGGCGCCCGCCGCGCGACATGCCGCGCCGAGTGTGTCGACGGCAACCTCCTTGGCGTCGCTGAACGCGGTGGCGTGCCGCGACGCCCGGCCTTCGAAGGTCGCGACCAGGATCACATGGCGTGCGCCCGCGGCAAGGGCCGCGCGTCCAAAGCGAATGGTCGCGTCACGATCGATCGCCCAAAAATCGTTGGTCGCATCGCCACGCACATGCGCCGATGCGAGGCACGCAATCGCCACCACGGCGCCGGAAAGCGCCTTGGCGTAGGGTTCAAGTCGCGCGGCATCGACAAACGCGAGCCCGGCGCCAAGCGCAATCAATCGGCGCTGATCCTCGTCGCACGAACGGTCCCTGAGGATCGCCACAACCGGCGAGGAACGCGCGCGCAGTTCCGCCACGACGCGACGTCCCAGGTACCCGCTCGCGCCGGCGACGCAGATCCGGCCGTGCATCATCCGAGCGGACCCTTCAGATGTTGGAGCGAATAAAGCGGCACCACAGGAAACAGGATCGGCGTCTGTCTGGCGTAAGCCTGATAGGTGGCATCGGCGCCGTAGCGGCTGGCCTGCTTCACCTCCAGGCGGCGGCTTGAGCCAAGCATAATCAGTTCGATGCAGATGAAGCCAACACCACCAAGCACCCACGCGAGCGGGGTCTGGTAGGCCGACATGGCTGAAATCCAAACCCCGCACCAGAACACCATCTCGCCAAAATAATTGGGAAAGCGCACGATGCGGTACAGCCCGACATCACAGAAATGCGCTGGACTCTGCGCCTTGAACCGGGATTTTTGCCAATCCGCGCAAGCTTCGCAGCCCAGACCGGCCGCCATCAACACGACGCCGACGGGCGTCGACGGCATGGCGTGGCCGGCGGCCTGCGCCGACATCGTGAGCAGCGCCGGCAGGAACATCAGCACATAGAGAACCGAAACACTGACCCAAATGGCCGCCTTCATCGGACCGCGCACCGCGGCGCCGCGCGCGGCATTGTCCGCCTGTTCTGTCTGGTAGGAGGCGGCCCGCTCCCGCAGAGTAACGAAAATACCCAGCCTCAGCCCGTAGGCCAGCAGCAGCGCCGACTGGATCAGCACCCAATCACGCAGCGTATGCCGATACAGGATCGGCATGACGATCGCCTGCGCGGCGATCGAGGCCGCATAACCAAGACTGACGAAATACACGACCCGTTTGAACCCCAGCGCCGACAGAACAAGGCAAAGCACCAGACTCAAGGCCAGGTATCGCCACGGGAGCCCGATGAATCCGCGGGAGATGTCGGAAAGATGTGGCATGGCCCTCGGCGCTCCGCGTGCCGCCATGGCGGCCGCAATTCTGGTTCAGACGATTCCGTATCGCCCCGGCCCGTGTCGCCCCGGCCCGTGTCGCCCCGGCCCGTATCGCCCCGGCCTTTGGCGCCCCCCCGCGACCGCCGCCTGGTGGTCACGGATGTCGATCGCGCCCTCGTGGAGGCAGACAATGAAGCTGGGGCCTTCGATGGCCATGGCCTTGGTTCCTATGACGGTAAAGCCAATGACCATGCACAGCTTCAGCAGCCGCCTTCCGCTCCCGTTGAGGCAACCCGACACCACAAACGCGATCCGAACGTGCTGTGCACAGCTACGTCATGCGCATCCCCGGTGGGAGCTTCGGGAACTACCCAGCACAAGGATGGGTGAGCGCAGCGCGCCATGCCTCGTCGCAGCGCGCCACCGTCACGCTGCCAAACGCCCCCCCCCGCTCACACCTCCCTCACGTCCGCCACGGCAGATCGATCACCGACCCATCGGGCAGCAGCGTCACGACCGGCGTCGCACCAAAAATCCCCACGATTTCAAGCGCCGCATGCCCCACATTGAAGATCTGGTGCACCTCACCCAGCGGCAGCACCACGCTCTGCCCCGCCGCGAACTGCCGGCTCAGCCCACCCGCCTGCACCTCGCCCGCGCCCGACAGGCACACCACAACCTCATCACACCTCCTCGAGTTCTTCCTCGTCGATAGCCCCGCCCACCCCGGCGAATACTTCCCCAGGGCATCCGGAATGCGCTTCCGCTACGACCCCGCGCGCCCGAAATTCGACGTCGTGACCGCCATCGAGCTCGGCGACCTCGATCGTGGCTACCGCGCCATTGACATCGCCGGCCAGGACGCGCGTCTCCACAGCCTCACCTGCCCGTTGATGCTCGGCCTGATCGTCATGGCGATCCCGAAATACACCAAGGGTGCCCTGCCGCTGGTGCCGAAGAACAAGGACGGCAAGCCGCTCACATCGAAGGTCGAGGCACTTGACGATCCCCGCGACGACACGCCCTACCTGCTGCCCCCGCCCGGTACGATCGACCGCGCAAGTCTCGACACCCGGACGCAGAAGGGCGCGATCGAGGAGATCAAGGAATGGCAGGCGATCATGGATCACCTCCGCGCTTTGCCGGTGAAGATCCCGGGCGAGCTGCCCGTTGTCCCCGTCGATGAACGTGCCGCGGAGGTGCGTGCGATCAGGGCGAGCTGATCGCGCCTCGTCCCCGTAAGCCGAAAGCACGGCGTTCAACGCCGGGAGGCATTGATGTCGAATTCCGCGACGATGCGGGGAAGATGAACGGCGCCGAGTTCCCGCGCGGCGTCGTCAGCGCCTTTCCTTACTCCATGCACACCGCCCAAGCCCGATATCACGCCCGCCGGGCACCCTTGCGGCGCAGCATGCCCAGACCTGCCAGTCCGACACCGATCAGGGCCGCACTCGCGGGCTCCGGCACATCGACACCCTGGTTCGCCGAACCCAGCGTCACGCCGGTCAGAAACGGGATCGCTCCGGTCTCGGTGGGATACGAGGCCAGCGTGATCTTCAGCGTGTCGATGGTATCATTGGCCAGATTGCCCGCGGTGAACGTGCTAACGGACAGGTCGTTGACCAGGCGCATGATGTCGAACGTGTCGGTGGCGACCAGGGTGTTGTCGAGATAGCCCGCCACCGTGAACGTGTCGCTGTAGTCGACGTATGCGTGCAGACCGGCCGTCATGCTGGTGAAGGTGAAGCTGCCGCCATTGGCGCTGACAATGTCCAGCGTGCCGAGAACCGGGGGCGTGTTAGTCGTGGACGCTGCACCCTGAATGATGCCCGGCGCAGACATCAGCGTGCCCGACGGTGTGGCCGAGTCGCGTGAATAGACAAAGCCATTCTCCGTGACCGGCCCGGCGAAAAACGCGACCGGCGCTCCGCTGAAGGAAATCGTGGTGGCCTGTGCACCGCTGCTGCCGACTGCCAAGCCGATGACAAGGGCGACCGCCGATACGACGCGAGAGAACATGGCAACTCCTATGCTTGATCGCAATTATCTATGACATTCCGCCATCCTCCCTCACCATTCCGCTCCACGACGAACCGCGACATCCCCCGCTCAAACCCGCCCCACAAAAATCCTCTTGCCCACCCCACCCCCTGTCGTGTTACGGAACAAAGCATGAACGAAGCGCTCACCCCGCTGGACCGGCTCTGCGTCATCCTGATCAGCCTCACCAACCGGCTGATCGGCGCCATCGGCCATGTCCCCACCGGCACCACGCCGCCCAGCCCGGCCACATGTCTGTGCGCCTGGTTGCAGCGCCTCGTCCTCCGGCTGAACCGTCTGCCCGGCCTGCGCCCCCGCCGCCACGCCACCCAGCCGCATCGCCCGGCAGCCCCCAACCCGCCGCCGATCGCCGCCATCCGCATGCCCCAGCGCGGCGGCTGGCTCATCGCCGTGTCGCACGACTTCGCCGACCACGCCGACGACCTTCACCAGCTCCTCAAACACTCCGTCCTGCCCACCATCTGCGCCGAGCACCCCGCCATCGCCCGCTCGCTCCGCCGCCTGCTCGTCCTGCTCGACATCCCCTGCCCACCCGCCCTACGCCCCCCCACCCTGCGCCCCCCCACCCTTCGCCTCCCCACCCTTCGCCTCCCCACCCTTCGCCTCCCCACCCTTCGCCT
>CAIVDX010000023.1 GCA_903904805.1 uncultured Rhodospirillales bacterium | reverse complement strand
GGAAGGTCTTCTGTTGGCTCAGGAAAGCCGCTTGAAAAAATACATTCGCTGATGCCCCGGAGGGCAGTCCTCAAGGGATGCGAAGCGCGCGTAGCCGAGCTTTCGGTAGAAGCCGCCAGCCTGGAAGCTGAAGCTGTCCACCACGGCGCCGATGCAGCCGCGCGCGATTGCCTCGTCCTCCGCGACCTGCACAACCTTGCTGCCAAGCCCCTGACCGCGCATTGGCTCGGGCACCACCAGCATCTGGATGTGCAGCCAGGCATAGAGTGTGCAGCCCCATAGGCCGCCGGTTACCTGGCCAGCCTCGTTGCGGATGGGCACCACCAGCGTATGTGGCCGGGCCGGGCCGACCCGTTCGGCGGTGGTGGCATCGAGGGCGGCGAACATCGCGGCGAAGGTCTCGCCCTCCACCCGATCGGGCACCACCCAAACGGGCTGCACCATCGCGCGTTCCCGAAGTAGGCGAGCGTGTTCAGCGTGGACTGGCCGGCAGCCTGGTCGGAAGCGCCGCCCGGTGCCGGCGGCGGTGGCGCAGCGGGAACCTGCGACCCGTCGCCATCGGGATCGGCCTTGGTGTGTTTGTGCGTCGCGCCAGCCTGACCCAATTGCTGCAGTTGCTGCACAAGGGCGGCGGAGGCGGCGGACGAGATGCTGGAGATACTCATGGTTTGATCCTTCCTGGTCAGACCATCACAGTCTGCCCAGGAAGGATGAACATCGGGCTAAGGGATCAGAAGGGCTCGTAGTCGCGCAGGGCGGGGATCACCTTCTCACCGAACAGGCGAAGTGAACGCATGAGATCCTCCTCCGGCAGATCGGCGAAGTTGAATTCGCCAAAGAAGGTGTTGAACAGCCCCTCCTCGGCCGCGTCGTGCAGCTTCTCCGCGACGGTCTTGGCCGAGCCGATGAAGACCAGATTGTTGTCCAGCAGGAATTGCGGGTCGAACAGATTGGCCATGATGTTGGCCGCTCCGCCCTCGCCACGGCCGACGAACATCTTGGCATGCTCGGCAGCGCGCTCCTCGAAGGTTTCGCCGGGTTTGGCGGGCTTGAGGAAGCCTTCATAGGCCCGTGCGGCGCGCATCAGGCCGCGATCGAGGGCGGCGTCGTCGCTTTCGTCCACATAGATCGGCAGCGAGTAGGCGATGCGCGGTTTGCGGCTCCAGCCGGCCTTGTTCCAGTTGTCGATATAGGTGCGGTAGCGCGGGGCCACCTCGCGGCGCGGCACGACAATGAAATAGCCGGTGTTGATGCCGTTCGCGGCGAGGAATTCCAGTGTGGCCGGGTCGCGGCTTTGCATCCATATGTCCGGATGCGGCTTCTGCATTGGCATCACCGAGATGCGGGCGCTGTCGGTGTTGTGGTTCTCGCCATGGAAGCTGAACGGCTGCGTTTCCCCATAGGCGGCCCGCATATAGGGCACGAATTCCAGTGTTGGCGACTTGCGGAAGCCATGATCGATGCCGAAAGGGATGAAATAATCGGGTGTGATGCCTGGCACCAGGCCCAGTTCCATGCGCCCGCCCAGCAT
>CAIVDX010000022.1 GCA_903904805.1 uncultured Rhodospirillales bacterium | reverse complement strand
TTAACAAATCACATGCCGCGGCCTATGCGCTGGTGGCGTACCAGACGGCCTGGATGAAGGCGAACCATCCGGTGGCGTTCCTCGCGGCCTGCATGTCGCTGGCGATCACCAATACGGAAAAGCTGGCAGCGCTTCGGCAGGAATGCAATCGGCTCTCCATCGCGGTGCTGCCGCCTGATATCAATCGCAGCGGGCCGGATTTCAGTGTGGAGCGGCGGGAGGATGGCAGTCTGGCCATTCGCTACGCGCTGGCGGCGGTGAAGAAGGTCGGCATGGCGGCGATGCAGTCGCTGGTGGCAGCCCGCGGGGGCAGGCCGTTTGCCGACATTGCTGATCTGGCCAGCAGGGTTGACCCAAAGCAGTTGAACAAGATGCAGATCGAGAATCTCGCGCGCGCCGGCGCATTCGATCAGATCGATGGCAATCGTGCGCGGGTGTTTGCAGGGGCGGAGACCATTCTGCGTCGTGCGCAGGCCACCGCGGAGGAGGCGAACTCCGGCCAGGTTGGTCTGTTCGGCGGCGCGAGTGAGCCGGAATTGTTGCGTCTGCCTGATATTCCGGATTGGCCGGAAATGGAGCGGTTGGGATTTGAGGCGGATGCGGTGGGTTTCCATCTGACCGCGCATCCGATGGATGCCTATGCGCCGCTGCTGCGTCGGCTCGGTGTGGTGCCGAGCACCATGATCGAGGCGCGCGCGCGTGCCGGCGGAGGCCGCGTGAAGCTGGCGGGTACGGTGATCAGCGCGCGGGAGCGGCCGACCAAGAATGGTGGCAAGATGGCGTGGGTGGTTCTGTCTGATCCGGGTGGCTCGTGCGAGGTGACAATGTTCTCCGAAGTGCTGTCGCGCTCACGGGAGTTGCTGAGCGCTGGCACCCTGGTGATGGTGAGCGCGGACCTGCGCATCGAGGGTGAGGCGGTGCGGCTGACGGCGCAGGATGTGACCTCGTTGGAGCAGGCCGCGGCCGGGGCGGGAGCCGCGCTGCGTGTGTGGTTGGAGAACACCGAGGCGGTGCCGCATATCCGCACAATTCTCACGCGCGAATCAGGTGGGCGTGGGCGAGTGTTTCTGGTGCCGAAGCTGGACAGTGCACAGGAGGCCGAGTTGGCGTTGCCTGGTGGCTTCAACGTGACGCCGCGCCTGGCGCAGGCGCTGAAGCTGATCCCCGGCGTGGCGCGCGTGGAGGAAAGTTGAGCGCTAAAGCGTGACGGGGTTCGTTTGAAGCTTTGGTCACGCTCCAGGTTTGTGGTGTGGCGAGCAACCTGACCGGATCATATGAAGACCATGATCCAGTGTTGGTCTAGCCGAGGCCGCCCGCCTTTTCGATAAAGCTGCCGATCTCCTCGACCGATTTCCCGGCCCTGATATTGGCGAACACGAAGGGGCGCTCGCCGCGCATCTTCTTCGCGTCGCGGTCCATCACCTCCAGGCTCGCGCCGACATGGGGGGCGAGGTCGATCTTGTTGATCACCAGCAGATCGCTGCGGGTGATGCCGGGGCCACCCTTGCGGGGGATCTTGTCGCCGGCGGAGACGTCGATCACGTAGATGGTGATGTCGGCGAGTTCCGGGCTGAAGGTGGCGGCGAGATTGTCGCCACCGCTTTCGATGAGGATCAGGTCGAGATTGGGAAATCTGGCGGTCAGATCAGCCACACCGGCGAGGTTGATCGAGGCGTCTTCGCGGATGGCGGTGTGCGGGCAGCCGCCGGTTTCGATGCCGAGGATGCGTTCGGGCACCAGGGAGCCGGCGCGGGTGAGGAACTCCGCATCCTCGCGGGTGTAGATGTCGTTGGTGATGGCGGCGATGTCGTAGCGGTCGCGGAAATGTTTGCAGAGCGCATCCATCAGCGCGGTCTTGCCGCTGCCGACGGGGCCGCCGATGCCGACGCGCAATGGGCCTGTGTGTGTCATGAGCGGAACAGCCTTGTGTATTGGGTTTCGTGACGCATCGCGGCGACGTCCGCACGGAAGCAGATGCCGCCGAGATGGTCTTCGGCGCAGCCGCGCGTGCTGTTGGCCAGATGCAGGGCGACGGGTTCGAGCGCGGCGAGCACGCGCAAGCCGGCGGATTGGCCGAGCGGGATGAGGCGAAGGCCGGCATTCACCAGATTGGCTGTCCAGGCCTGGAGAAAGCCGATGCAGGCTTGGTCTTCCGGCACCTCGCTGCGGGCGGCGATCGCGCCGACGGCAACGGGGTAGGGGCATTCGCGCGGCAGGGACTTGCCGAGTTCGGGATGCCAGGCGTTGGCGGCGGCGATGAAGGCGGCGCCTTGCGCCAATGTTTCGCTACGGCGTTCCGACGAGGTGGCGCAGGCGGTGGCGAGTTCGGCGATCTCGGTGTGATCGTCTGCTGCGTGGGCGAGGCGCAGCAAGATCGCGTCGTTGCGGCCGGTGCCGTGGGTCAGCAGGTCGCGCAGCCAGTCCGTGAGGGTCGTTTCGCTGGTGATGTCACCGCATTCTACCGCGTGTTCGATGCCGTGCGAGTAGGCAAAACCGCCGGTTGGAAAGCCTGGCGACAGGAACGAGAGAAGTCGGAACAGCGGGGCGTCAGTGAGCATGGCCTCCGGCATAGGCGCCGGCCTCCGGGTCGAAGGGTGCCATGATCTGGGTGGCGGAGCCGCCCAGCCCGGTGATCATCGCTGCGATGACGTGATCGTCGGCGATGCGCAGTTCGCCCGGCAGCACCTGCACCGGCAGATGGCGATTGCCAAGATGCCAGGCCAGACGCAGCAACGCGTGGCTGTCGGGGGCAGTGATGGAGAGCAGCGCTTCGGGCTTCGCGCGCACGTGGATCACCGCGCCATCCTCAAGCAGCAGACCGTCATTGTCACGGATAACACTGGTCTGCGCGAGGTCGAGAAGGATGGCGTGGCCGCGCTCGGTTGCCATCAGCAGCCGGCGCCGGTGGCGGTGGTTGTGATCGAGGCTGATGGAATCGATCGCTTCGGCGAGGTTCCAGTGCCCGGCATGCAGGATCGTGTGGGCGCGGCGGTGGATGGTCATCAGAACAGGAAATAGCGTTGCGCCATCGGCAGCACATCGGCGGGCTCGCAGGTGAGCAGCACGCCGTCCGCGCGGACCTCGTAGGTTTCCGGGTCCACCTCGATCAGCGGCATGGCGTTGTTGTGGATCATGTCCTTTTTGCCGATGCCGCCGCGGGTGTTGGACACCGCGGAGAGCATGCGGCGGAGGCCGAGCTTGTGGCCGAGTTCATTCTCCAATCCGGCGGAGGAGACGAAGGTGATGCAGCTTGCCGCGAGGGCGCCACCATAGGCGGCGAACATCGGGCGATAATGCACCGGCTGCGGTGTGGGGATCGAGGCGTTGGGATCGCCCATCGGCGCCATCACGATGCTGCCGCCCTTGATCACCAGATCCGGCTTCACGCCGAAGAAGGCTGGACTCCACAAGACCAGATCGGCCAATTTGCCTTTTTCGATCGAGCCGATTTCGTGCGCCATGCCCTGCGCGATGGCGGGGTTGATGGTGTATTTCGCCACATAGCGCCGCACGCGCGTGTTGTCCGCCGCACCATCGCCGGGCAAGGCGCCGCGCTGCTGTTTCATTTTGTGCGCGGTCTGCCAGGTGCGGATGATCACCTCACCCACGCGGCCCATCGCCTGGCTATCGGATGACATCATCGAGAGCGCGCCGAGATCGTGCAGGATGTCTTCCGCGGCGATGGTTTCGCGGCGGATGCGAGATTCGGCGAAGGCGACATCCTCGGGGATGGAGCTGTCGAGGTGATGACAGACCATCAGCATGTCCAGATGTTCGTCGAGCGTGTTGAGCGTGTAGGGGCGGGTGGGGTTGGTGGAGCTGGGCAGGACGTTGGGCAGGCCGGCGACCTTGATGATGTCAGGCGCGTGGCCACCACCAGCGCCCTCGGTGTGGAAGGCGTGGATGGTGCGGCCGGCAAAGGCCTTGATGGTGTCTTCCACGAAGCCGGATTCGTTGAGCGTGTCGGTGTGGATCATCACCTGCACGTCGAACCGATCGGCCACGCCGAGGCAGCAATCGATGGCAGCTGGGGTGGTGCCCCAATCCTCGTGCAGCTTCAGCGCGCAGGCGCCGGCGCGCAGCATTTCCTCGAGCGAGGCGCGGTGCGAGGCGTTGCCCTTGCCGGCGAATCCGAGATTGATCGGCAGGCCTTCGGCGGCCTGCAGCATGCGGGCGAGGTGGAAGGGGCCGGGGGTGCAGGTAGTGGCCGCGGTGCCCGTTGCCGGGCCGGTGCCGCCGCCGATCATGGTAGTGACGCCGGAGGCGAGGGCTTCCTCCACCTGCTGCGGGCAGATGAAATGGATGTGGCTGTCGATGCCGCCGGCGGTGAGGATTTTGCCCTCGCCGGCGATGATCTCGGTGCCCGGGCCGATGATGATGTCAACGCCGGGCTGGATGTCGGGATTGCCGGCCTTGCCAATGGCGCTGATTCGGCCAGCGACGATGGCGACATCGGCCTTTACGATACCCCAATGGTCGATGATCAGGGCGTTGGTGATCACGGTGTCCGCCGCGCCGTCGGCGTTGGTGATCTGCGACTGGCCCATGCCGTCGCGGATGACCTTGCCGCCGCCGAATTTCACTTCCTCGCCATAGATGGTGAGGTCTTTCTCGACCTCGATGAACAAGTCGGTGTCAGCCAGGCGCACGCGATCGCCTGTGGTGGGGCCATACATGTCGGCATAGGCGCTTCGGGTGATGCGGGCCATCAGAGTGCTCCGTTCACATCGCCGCGGAAGCCGATGACGACCCGGCCTCCGCGCAGAGGAATGAGGGTGACCTCGCGGGTCTGGCCGGGCTCGAAGCGCACCGCGGTGCCGGCGGCGATGTCGAGCCGCTGGCCTCGGGCGATGGCACGATCGAAGCTCAGGGCGGGATTGGTCTCGGCGAAATGGTAGTGGCTGCCGACCTGGATCGGGCGGTCGCCGGTGTTGGCGACAATGAGGGAGGTCTTCACCAGACCCACATTCAGCTCGATTTCGGTATCGGGGGTGATGAATTCGCCGGGGATCATGGTCGGCTCCTATCGGATCGGCTGGTGGACGGTGACCAGCTTGGTGCCGTCAGGGAAGGTGGCTTCCACCTGCACGTCGTGGATCATTTCGGCGATGCCTTCCATCACCTGCGTGCGGGTGATGACATGCGCGCCTTCCTCCATCAGGTCGGCGACGGACTTGCCGTCCCTCGCGCCTTCGATGACGAAATCGGTGATCAGCGCGACGGCTTCGGGATAGTTCAGGACCACGCCGCGCTCCAGCCTGCGCCTTGCGACCATTGCGGCCATGGAGATCAGCAGCTTGTCTTTTTCCCTTGGGGTAAGGTTCATCTGAAGGCTCCAAGCAAGACAGACTCTTCTTTCTTGAAAGAAAGAAGCAAAGAACTTTTATGAGTTTGGGTCATCGCGGGGGCCACACCGTACTAACACGTCCAGACTTTGGGGATGGGGCGGTGGCCCCTCAGCGCGGCCAATCCTGCCAGAATTGCGGCTCTTGCACAGGCCCCATCGGGGGCGACGATGCGGGCGACCAGCAGGCCGTTCCAGCAGCTGGCTCCGGCATGGGCCGATGTGCCGGCCAGGGCGTCGCGCAGGGGCTCCAGCAGGGTCGCGCCGTCCGGTGCGGCATGGATCAGGGTGGCGACAGCAGCACCATCCCCGGCGGTCGCTTTGCTCGCCAATTGGGCGGCGATGTCGCCCTCGGCGCGGATCGGGTCGTGATAGACGAGCCTGCCGTCGCGCTCGATGCGGATCAGGTCGGACAGGCTGCCGGCATGCATGTGCTCGCCCATCGCGGCGCGGCCGAACAGCAGGCATTCGACGCCGGTGAAGGTTGCGTTGGCGGCCATGCGGATGAGCAGGCGGCGCTCCAGCCTGGCGGCATTGAACAGGATGGTCTCTTGCGGCAGCCATTCCAGGCGGGCGCCGGACGCGATGTCGATCGATGTGTGCACGCTGGCGGGCGCGCCGCCTGGCTGGGCGCGGTAGATGCGCTCGGCGGCCTGTGTGGCGATGGTGGCGGAGGTGTCGGCGCCGGCGCTGAGGCTGAAGCGCAGATGGTCACCCGAGGCGATGCCGCCGGAGCTGTTGAGCAGGACGGCGGAGAAATCGGCCGCACGTTCGGGGTTGGGAAAACGGGCTTTCAGGCAGCCTTCCTGGCGCAGGCGGGCGAGCGCGGTGATGCCGTCGCGCGCGGCGACTGACAGCGTGAGAACACCGCGCGCGCGCTGAAGGCGCGGGGGTTCAGACAGACAGACGACGGCGGACATCCTGCGCGTCGAGCGAAGCTGTTGGGCCGTCGAGAACGATGCTGCCGCGATCCATCACGGCGATATGTTGCGCCAGTTCGTGCGCGAAGTCGAAATACTGCTCGACGAGGAGGATCGCCATGGTCCCACGCCCGCGCAGCAGCTCGATCACCCGGCCGATATCCTTGATGATGGAGGGCTGGATGCCCTCGGTCGGCTC
>CAIVDX010000021.1 GCA_903904805.1 uncultured Rhodospirillales bacterium | reverse complement strand
GTTGTGGTTGTCGTCTTCACGCATCGTCCACAGCCGCTCGAACAGCGCGCGCGACCACGCGCAATTGCGCACCAGCATCACGCCGGTGTTGGGCACCCTGGAACCAAGGAAGGAGGGATGGTCGTGCTCGACCATGTAGAGGTCCTTGCCCTCGCGCACCTCGTCGAGAATGTTGGCGTCGAAGCGGGTGAAGATGGAATCCGCATCGGTCCACATGACGAACTCGTGCCCGGCGTCGAACAAGGACAGCAGCAACCGAACCCGGTCCCATGCAGGTGGGCGATCGATGCTGATATTGGTTTGCACATGCACCGCGCAGTTCCAACGGGCGGCATACAGATGCAGACCCACGGCGCAATAGGATCCGATGTCCACGAAGCCGGGATCGTAGCTGGTTGCCAGGCACAGCCGCGCGTCACGTGCACCTCCCGTCATTGCCCTACGCCCCTATACCGATGGTTTTGAAATAATGGATGGTTTTGCCCAGGCCCACCGCCAGATCCACATGAGGCTCCCAGCCAAGCAGCCGTCGGGCCAGGGTGATGTCGGGGCAGCGCTGCACCGGATCGTCCTGAGGCAGCGGCCGATCGACGAGGCGCCCCAGGCTCCCGGTGATGGCGATCACGCGCTCGGCAAGATCACGGATGCTGATTTCGGTGGGGTTGCCGATGTTGACCGGGCCGGTGACATCGTCGGACGTGCCCATCAGCCGCATCAGGCCATTGACGAGATCGTCGACATAGCAGAACGCGCGGGTTTGCCGACCGCCGCCATACAGCGTGATATCCTGGCCCGACAGGGCCTGGACGATGAAGTTGGAGACCACGCGGCCGTCGTTGGGATGCATCCGCGGGCCGTAGGTGTTGAATATACGGGCGACCTTGATGCGAACGCCGTGCTGGTTGAAATAATCAAAGAACAGCGTCTCGGCGCAGCGCTTGCCCTCGTCGTAGCAGGCCCGGGGGCCCAGCGGATTGACATTGCCGCGATAGTCCTAGGTCTGCGGATGCACGGTGGGATCGCCATAGACCTCGCTGGTTGAGGCCTGCAGGATCTTGGCACCGACGCGCTTGGCCAGACCCAGCATGTTGATCGCGCCGATGACGCTTGTCTTGGTGGTCTGCACCGGATCGAATTGGTAGTGCACCGGCGATGCCGGGCAGGCGAGGTTGTAGATTTCATCGACCTCGACAAACAAGGGCAGCGTTATGTCGTGGCGCATGGCCTCGAAATACGGGTTGGTGAGCAGATGCGCGATGTTCTCTTTTCGGCCCGTGAAATAGTTGTCCACGCACAGAACATCGGCGCCGCTGAGCAGCAAAGCCTCACACAGGTGCGAGCCGAGAAATCCCGCACCTCCAGTCACCAGAACGCGCTTGCGGGTCATCGTGCTTCCATGTGCAGGGCGGCCACGCCCAAGGCTGAGCGGCCGTGTGATTGATCAACCATCGGCTTCCGATGAGGCGACAATCATGTCGACCTCGCGCAGCAGCGCACCGATGATGCGCTGCATGTCGGCAAAGTGGGTTTGGTAGGCGTCGACCACACCGCGTTGCATCGCGGCGATGCGGCTGGGCGAGACCTGCGATAAAAACGCCGGCAGATCGGCGACCTTGGCCTCTGGCATATGCAGCGAGATGTCCGCCCACGGGACCAGTCGGTCGAACGGGAGCACCAGGCCATCGGCGATGACAATCGGGATGCAGCCGAACGACATGGCCTCCAGCAAACGATAGGAAAACTCCGCATCGCCGCGCGGCACGAACGCGAACAGGCTGGCGGCCATCAGCGCGGTGTAGGCCGGGTCGCTGAGCCCTGCGGTGGCATCCAGCCGGCCGAAATGGTTCTGCCGCGCAACCAGCTCGGCGCGGATGGTGGTGCCATTGTCGAGTGCTGCGAGCGCGCGCCGGCAAGGATGGGAGTCCACCCCGCGAAAGCCTGCGAGGATGGATTTGGCCCCTGGGTCGAATTGCCCAGGCGTGACCGGAAGCGCCGGCATGCTGATGGTGCGCGGATTCAGCGCGCGTTCCCATGTCAGCAGATTGATGTCTGCGGTGATCACATGTGGCCGCTCACACATCATCTGCGGCACCCGGATGAAGGGGTGCATATTGATAAGGCACAGTCGCCGTGACGTGGCGGCGAGGCGCTGCAGGTAGCGCTCGTGTCTGGCCTGGTCGAAGCTGCCACGGACATAGGCCGTCTCCGGCCGAGCGTAGCGTGGCCAGTTTGTCTCCACCGAGGTGTCCTCGGCGGGAAACAACAGCTCGGCACCCTCGGTGGTCGTGCTGAAGCCTGGCTGGGTGCGCAGGGCAGCCAGGACATGCTCGTAGAACACGGTGCGAGGCATGTCGGGGTCGACAAAGTCGAGCGCGACTCGCGGTATTGGGGGGCTGGCCTGTGCTTGTTTGAACGTATCAGGAGGTATCGGGCGCCCGCGGTCAACGCCGTGCGGCCGGCCGCTGTTTGGCGGGGCGGCCCGCCACGGGCGGAGCGTCGCGGTCAGGGCCGCCATGCCGGTGCAAACCTTTGGCAACCGACAGGACGCGTGCTAAGTGCGCGCCCTCCCCGGCTGAATGGTCAGGAGGGGAGCGGTGTCACATGCCCCGGGTTGGCCGGGGCAGGGTATGAAAGGAGACGGCGGCCAAGTGCAGGTTCTCGTTCGGGATAACAATGTTGATCAGGCCCTCAAGGCCCTGAAGAAGAAGATGCAGCGGGAAGGAATCTTCCGTGAGATGAAGCTGCGCCGCCATTACGAGAAGCCGTCCGAGCGTCGCGCTCGTGAGGCTGCCGAGGCAGTGCGTCGCGCCCGCAAGATGGAGCGCAAGCGGATCGAGCGCGAGGGCTTCTAAGGCCCTTGCCGGCTGGGCCGTCGATCCCGACGGCCCATCATGAGTCGCCCTGACCTACCTGGGCAATTCAGCATTCTGATAGTTGACGAACAGCGCGCCGGGCTCCGCCTTGCGCGCTTCAAGCATGTAGACCATGCCCTTCACGCTGGTCTCCACCGTGATCAGCGCATTCGGCCCGCCCATGTCGGTCTTCACCCAGCCAGGGGCGACGCAGCGCACCCGCAGCGCGGGATGGCGCACGGCGAAGCTGCGGGCGAGCATGTTCAGCGCCGCCTTGCTGGCGCGATACGCCTCCCATGCGCCCGTCGTGTTCAGCGTGATGCTGCCCAGCCCCGAGGTCATCAGCGCCACGGTGGCCTCAGGCGCCAGCAGCGGCAGGAAACTCTCCGAGACCATCAGCGGCGCCAGCGCGTTCACCCTCATCAACTCGGCGAAGTCGGCGGCGGTGATGGCGGTGAACGGCCCCTCATTGCGTCCGCCGATGCCGGCCACCACGAACAGCAGGTCGATGCTCGTGCCGGCGAGCTGCGTCGTCAGCGCGGTCACATCGGCTGGCTCGGCGGCATCGCAGCGGGCCACCGTGAGGCGATCGCAGGCCAGGGCGGCCAGGCCCGCACTCGGGGTGCGCTCGGTGGCCACCACGGTCCAGCCACGCGCCAGATATTCCGCCACCAGGCCCAGACCCAGGCCGCGCGAGGCGCCGATCACAACCGCTGTGCTCATCCCAAACTCCCATTATGCTGCACATCGTCGCCCGCACCGCGCCCAATAAAAGCCGCGATGTCAGACGACACCATCGACCGGATACGGAGCACGTCGCTCCACACAGCCACGGAGCGGGACGCTCCATAAAGCCGAGGAAGACACGACCATGCGTATCGCGCAAATCGCGCCGCTGCACGAAGCGGTTCCGCCCAAGCTCTATGGTGGCACCGAGCGTGTCGTCTCGTGGCTGACCGAGGAGCTGGTCGCCCAGGGCCATGACGTGACGTTGTTCGCCTCTGGCGATTCCGTCACCAAGGCGAAGCTCGCCGCCGCCTGGCCGCGCGCGCTGCGCCTCGATGAGACGCTGCGCGATCCGATCGCGCCGCACATGCTGCATCTGGAAACCATCCGCCAGCGCGCCGACGAGTTCGATGTGCTGCATTTCCATATGGACTACTGGCCGTTCAGCCTGTTCAGCCGCCAGCCCACACCGTTCCTCACCACCCTGCACGGGCGGCTGGATCTGGGCGAGCTGCAGCCGGTGTTCAACATCTTCCCCGAAATCCCGGTGGTCTCGATCTCCAACCACCAGCGCGGGCCGCTGCCGCAGGCGAACTTCATCGGCACCGTGCTGCATGGCATGCCGACCGACCTGCTGCGCCCGCTGGAGATGAAGCAGGATTATCTGGCGTTCCTCGGCCGCATCGCGCCGGAAAAGTCGCCCGACCGCGCCATCCGCATCGCCCGCGCCGCCGGCATGAAGCTGAAGATCGCCGCGAAGATCGACGTGGTCGACCGGGCCTATTTCGAGAGCGTGATCAAGCCGATGCTGGGCCCGGATGTGGAGCTGATCGGCGAGATCTCCGACCGCGAGAAGCCGGAGTTCCTGTCAGGCGCGCATGCCCTGCTGATGCCGATCAGCTGGCCAGAGCCGTTCGGTCTGGTGATGATCGAAGCCATGGCCTGCGGCACGCCGGTCATCGCGTTCCCGGCCGGCAGCGTGCCCGAGGTGGTGGATGACGGGGTGACCGGCTTCATCGTGAAGGATGAGGCCGAGGCCGCCGCCGCGGTCGGCCGGCTGGGTAGCCTCGATCGCGGCAAGATCCGCGCGCATTTCGAAACCCGCTTCACCGCCGGGCGCATGGCGCGCGATTACCTCAAGCTCTACCAGGGACTGATCGACCAGAAATAGGGCGGCGTCTCAGGGGAGGGCGATATCGCGCTTCAGATACGGGATGGATATCACCGCGACGAGCTCCTTCTGCGCGACCAGCAAGGTGGCTGGGCCGCCGGCGACGCGCAGGGTAAAGCGCTGCAGCCGGTCAATCTTCTGCGTCGCGCTCTTCACCACGTCGGAGACCGCGTCGATCTTGTAGATGCGGTAGAAATCCGGGTGCTCGCCCGACCGGGTCTGCTGCTCGGAGTGGCCGGCCACCGGCACGCCGCGGCGAAATGCCAGATCCAGCCTGAAGCGATCGCCGGCGGGCGTCACTGCGTTCCAGGTTTCGCTGATCAGCGGCGGGTGAAATCCCATGCCCTTGGTGATTCGCGCCATGTCGATCTTCGCCAGGCGGTGGCGACCATACGGGCCGGGGTGATCCACGCCATTGGTGAAGCCCCACAGCACCATGATGCGCGGGGCGGTACTGGCGGGGCCATGCACGCGGGCGGAGATGGTGATGCCCTGGCCGCGCTCGTCGCCCGATTTATGCCCGTCCGGCGTGATGTCGGAGAGCTGGTCTGAGATGTTCACGGTGAGGTTGGCGCCCTGCTGCGGGCCGGACTCGAAGGGCAGCGGTGCCCAGCCCGGTGGCAGCGCCTTGAGAAGAACGCTGTCCGGCACGTGATAATACAGAACCGTGCGCATCTCCTGGGTGGTCTGATCCACCGGCTGCGCGCCCGCCACGAACGGCAGGAGCAGCAGCATCGCGACAATGAGCCTCATCAGGAAATACCTCCGTTCTGGTGGTCTGCGTCCAGGCTGACGCCTCTGGTTTCAGGCAGCATCGCCGCGAACACGAAGGCCACCGCGTAGGAGGCGATGGCGCACACGCCCATCGCGCGGCCGAGTGGCCAGGTGGCAGCCAGCATCCCCACCGTGGCCGGCACCACGCTGCCGAAGCCGCGCCCGCCGGAGAGGCAGAAGCCCTCGCCGCTCGCGCGGATCTCGGTGGGGAACAGTTCCGAGAAGGTCGGCAACATGCCCGACGCCAGACCGCCCTGCAGCGCGCCAAGCACATAAGACAGGCCAATCGTCACCGCCGGGCCGATCGGTGCGAGCAGAAAGATCGAAACGTTGGTCGCCTGCAACAGCAGGAACAGCATAAAGGTGGGGCGTCGGCCGATGCGGTCGGCGATCATGCCGTAGAAGAACGGGCCGGTGAGCGAGCCCAGAATGTTCATCGCCAGATAGCCCGCCGTCTGCGTGACCGGCAGGCCGAGCGCGAGGCGCAGATAGGTGGGCAGCCAGGTGATCATCACATAGGCGCCGCCAAAGATGCCGGTGGACATGGTCACCGCCACCACTGTGCGGCGGATATGCACGCCATCGAAGATCCGCCAGAAGCCCGCCGCCCGCTCGCCCCGTCGGCGCCGGGCCGCGGCCAGTTCATAGGCCTGCGATTCCGGCACCAGGCGGCGGATGAAGGCAACGAACAGCGCGGGCGTGACACCGAAGGCGAAAAAGAAGCGCCAGCCGGGATCTTGCGCCATCGTCTCCAGGAACAGCGGCATCACAGCGGTGGAGACCGCGTAGCCGACCGCATAGCCCGCCTGCACCGAGGCGGCGACGCGGGCGCGCAGTTCTGGGCGCACCACCTCGCTGATCAGCACGCCGCCCACCGCCGCCTCGCCGCCATAGCCAAGGCCCTGGCAGAAGCGCGCGACGAGGAATTCGTTGAAGCCGGAGCAGAACGCCGCGGCCAGCGTGGTCAGCGCGCACCACAGCACGGTAAACTGCAGCACCCGCATCCGCCCGTGCCGGTCGGCCAGGATGCCTGCGCCCCAGCCGCCCACCGCCGAGCCGATCAACGAGGCGGAGGCGAGAACGCCGGCCTCGGGCCGGGTGATGCCCACCACGGAGATCAGCACCGGCATCACCAGCGCGTAGATCGTGGTGTCCATCGAATCGAGGGCGAAGCCGCCGAAGCAGGCCCAGTAGGTGCGCTTTTCGACCGGTGTCAGGTCGGAATACCAGCCGTATCTGATTGTCGCCTCCCCCAATGGCCTTACGCCTTACACAAATGTGTAAATCTCTTACACGAGTGTGTAAAGTGCAATCTGGCGGTTTGGGTCGACGATCTCGTGGCGCAGCGGTCCGTCGAAACAAAAATGGCCCCGCCGATCCGGCGGGGCCATGTTCGTCAGTCTGGTCGGCCGGTCAGTGCCCGAGGGCCTGCACGATCTCTTCGGTCATCTTCTTCGCATCGCCGAACAGCATCATCGTGTTCGGGCGGAAAAACAGCTCGTTGTCCACACCGGCATAGCCGGAGGCCATCGAGCGTTTCACGAACAGCACCGTCTGCGCCTTCTCCACCTCAAGGGTCGGCATGCCGTAGATCGCCGATGAGGGGTCCGTCTTGGCCGCCGGATTGGTGACGTCGTTCGCGCCAATCACGTAGACCACGTCGGCGGTGGAGAATTCGGAGTTGATCTGCTCCAACTCGAACACTTCGTCATAGGGAACGTTCGCCTCGGCGAGCAGCACGTTCATGTGGCCGGGCATGCGGCCGGCGACCGGGTGGATGGCGTATTTCACTTCCACGCCCTCGGCCTTCAGCGTGTCCGCCATTTCGCGCAGGGCGTGCTGCGCCTGGGCGACGGCCATGCC
>CAIVDX010000020.1 GCA_903904805.1 uncultured Rhodospirillales bacterium | reverse complement strand
GCATGGCGCCGGGCGAGCGCGCTCGCCTATTGTGGCGTATCGCCGAACTTATCGACCGCGACGTCGAACTGCTGGCAATGCTAATCACGCTCGATAACGGCAAGCCACTGGCCGAATCACGTGGCGAGGCAGCGTCCGCAGCCGAGATATTCCGCTATTATGCCGGCTGGCCTACCAAGCTGTTCGGTGAGACCAATCCTGCCAATCCAGGCATGGTCAGCATGACCGTGCGCGAACCCATTGGGGTATGTGCGCTGATCGTGCCGTGGAACGGGCCGGTCGCCTCACCGGCGTGGAAGATTGCCCCGGCGCTGGCTTGCGGCAACACCGTGGTGCTCAAGGCATCGGAGATTACGCCACTCGCCGCACTGCGACTCGGCGAAATCCTGTTGGAGGCCGGGGTTCCAGCCGGCGTGGTCAACATTATCGTCGGCACCGGCGCGGTGGCAGGATCTGCTTTGACCAGCCATCCGATGGTGGACAAAATATCCTTCACCGGGTCCACAGCAGTGGGCATTGAGATCCAGCGGGTCGCTGCAGCGACATTGAAGCGGGTTTCACTGGAATTGGGGGGCAAATCGGCCTGCGTGGTGTTCGACGACGCCGATCTCGAAAACGCAGTCACCGCGCTGGCAGCAGGAATTTTCAGGAACCAAGGCCAGCTTTGCATCGCCGCCTCGCGCATGTTTGTGCACGAAAGTTTACATGATGCGTTTGCCGAACGCCTGTCCCAACTCGCGCTTGCGATTCGGCTCGGCGATCCGCTGGCGCCGGAAACGACCATGGGGCCGTTGGTGTCCCAAACCCAGTATGATCGGGTGATGGGTTATATCGCAGTTGGCAAGGAGCAGGGTGGCACGGTGCGCGTTGGCGGGTCACGCGGGGCCCAGACGACCGGATATTTCGTCACGCCGACGGTTTTTGTCGGAATGGAGAATGGCATGCGCGTTGCCCGCGAAGAAATATTTGGGCCGGTTGCTTGCCTGATCCCATTCAAAGACGAGGACGATGTGGTGCAAAAGGCCAATGACACGACCTATGGCTTGGCCGCCGGCGTGTTCACCCGCGATTTGGCCCGGGCGCATCGCGTGTCGCGTCGCCTAAAGGCCGGTTCGGTCTGGGTGAACACCTATAGTGCCGTTAGCCCGATGGCGCCGTTCGGCGGCTTCAAGCAGTCCGGCGTCGGCCGTGAACTCGGCCGCTATGGGCTTGATGCCTATACCGAAGTCAAAACAATCGCGATCAAGCTGTAGGCCGGGATCCATGACCATGAAAGTGCGCGCAGCCGTCGCTCGCGATGTCGGCGGCCCAATGCGGGTGGAACAGGTTGAACTGCGTAGTCCCGGGGCCGGCGAAGTACTGGTGGAGAACAAGGCGTCAGGACTGTGTCATTCGGACCTGAGTGTGCTCGAGGGAAAGTCGCCACGTCGATTTCCCATAATACTGGGGCACGAGGCTGCTGGCGTTGTGGTGGAGTGCGGGCCGGGCGTCAGCAGCTTGAAAGTGGGTGACCATGTTGCCGGCGGGCCGATGGCTGAGTGCCGAACCTGCGCCAACTGCCTGTCGGGCAAGACTAACCAGTGCCTGCGATCCGATGTGATGAAGGATGCAGAAACGACGCCGTTCACGCTGGACGGGCTGCCGCTGAATGCGCTAGCGCCGGTTGCAAGCTTTTCGCATTTCACGGTCGCTCCAGAATATTATTATTCCAAAGTCCCAAGCAATGTACCATTTGAAGTGGCCTGCCTGTTCGGTTGTGCGGTGATGACCGGGCTGGGCGCGGCGCTGTTGGTGGCCGATGTGACCAAGGGTTCGACCGTGGCGGTGTTTGGCCTCGGCGGGGTCGGGCTCAATGTTGTCGATGGCGCTAGGCTCGCCGGCGCAAGGATGGTGATCGGCATCGATACCAGCCCACAGAAAGAGGCCACGGCGCGTGCGTTTGGCGTTACGCATTTCCTTGATCCGGCGCGGACACCCGACCTAGCAGCCGCCATCATCGAACTGACCGGCGGTGGGGCCGACTACAGCTTTGAGTGCGTCGGGAATGCTGATCTGATGACAGTCGCGCTGCGCAGCACCCGGCCGGAATGGGGCACTAGCGTGGTTGTCGGGGCGGACCGTCGGCCACTGACAGCCCAGCCGTTCGACTTGATGCGCGGACGCACCTGGAAGGGCGCAATGATGGGCGGCGCAAAGGCCCGCACCGACACCGCACGCTTTCTAAGACTTCTGGCTGAGGGAAAGTTGCACACCGAGCAACTGGTGACTCATCGTTTCGATCTTGAAGATATCAACGCGGGATATGATCTGATGCGCAAAGGTGAGAGCCTGCGCTCGGTAGTGATTTATTGACCAAACTCTCGTGCCGGGCGCTCCGTGTCTCATAGACACCTGTATGGGTATCCGCTTTCCCTGCGAGGGATCTCAGGCAGGGCGCGGCATGCGCGCATTAAGTTTCCAGATATTAGGCCCATTGTTACATAGTCCACCGCCGCCGCCCTTGCAGATTCAACGATGCGTCAAGTCGAGGCCATCGCCGAACGAGTGCCAGTAACCAGCTTGCGCGAAATCAGTTCCAAGATGCGTCAGGCAATGACCCTGCCGCGCGCCTTGACCCGCACAGGCATACGCTTGAAGCCGGAGAACTGATGCGAGGCGACATTCTCGATCGCGCCCGTCAACTCGATCTCTTCAACGTGTTCAATGAACGCCGTCATGATCCGCCGCAATTGCAGTCGCGCTAGCATTCCGCCAAGGCAAAAATGGTCGGCGGCGCCAAAACCGAGATGGGTATTGGGCTTGCGCCCGATGTCGAACCTGAACGGGTCGTCAAACACCGTTTCGTCGCGGTTGGCCGAGCCGATCCACGCCACCAGCCAGTCGCCCTCACGAATTTGTTGTCCACCGAATTCCATGTCGTGCGTCGCCGTGCGCAGCACGTGGGTGAGGGGACTGCGCCACCGCACGAACTCGTCGGGCAAAGTCTGGAGCAGGTCGGGATCCGATCGCAGGCGCAGCATCTGTTCTGGGGCCTTGATCAGTTCCGCAACGCCCGCAGACAAAGAGTTACGCGTGGTCTCCTGGCCCGCGGCGACAAACATGAAACCGTTGTAACCGACCTCTTCATCGGTCAACGGTATGCCATCGACGGTGGCAGTGGCCAGAACACTGATTAAATCATCGCCTGGGTTGGCGCGCCTGCGTTTGGCCAGATCGAGGATGTAGCCGATTACCGCCTTGACGGCTGCGTTTCGGCTTTCCAGCACCGAGCCATTTGCATAGTCGGGGTCAGCTGGTGCGCTGCCGCGGTTGGCCATTTCGAATAGAAAATCCCAGTCCTCGCGCGGGATCTGCATGATTTCGAATATCACAG
>CAIVDX010000019.1 GCA_903904805.1 uncultured Rhodospirillales bacterium | reverse complement strand
GGCGCCTTCGTGGAGCTGGAGCCGGGGGTCGAGGGTCTCGTGCACGTGTCCGAGATGTCCTGGACCAAGAAGAACGTCCATCCCGGCAAGATCGTCGCCACCTCGCAAGAGGTCGATGTGCTGGTGCTCGATGTCGACAGCTCCAAGCGCCGGATTTCGCTGGGCCTGAAGCAGGTGCAGCGCAACCCGTGGGAAGAGTTCCTTGAGCAGCACCCGGTTGGGTCCACTGTCGAGGGCGAGCTGCGCAACATCACCGAGTTCGGCCTGTTCATCGGCATCTCGGCTGACATCGACGGCATGGTTCACATGTCCGACATCAGCTGGGACGAGCCGGGCGAGCTGGCGATTGCCAAGTTCGAGAAGGGCGCCATGGTCAAGGCGAAGGTTCTCGACGTCGATGTCGAGAAAGAGCGCATCAGCCTGGGCATCAAGCAGCTGCATGATGATCCGGCGGCCGAAGTGCTCAACCGCGTCAACAAGGGTGACGTTGTCACCTGCGTGGTGACCGCGGTGCAGGCCAACGGCATCGAGGTGAAGGTGGACGAGATCCTCACCGGCTTCATCCGCCGCGCCGAGCTGGCCCGTGACAAGGGCGACCAGCGGCCGGACCGTTTCGCCGTTGGCGAGAAGGTCGATGCCAAGGTCGTTGCGGTGGATCGTGCCGCGCGCAAGCTTTCGCTCACCATCAAGGGCAAGGAAGTCGAGGAAGACAAGCAGGCGATCGCCGAGTTCGGCACCACCGACTCCGGCGCCTCGCTGGGCGACATCCTGGGCGCGGCGATCCGTCGTCGCAACCAGCAGTCCTCGGACGTCGAGTGAACTGAACGGTCGATCGCGGAGCTCGTTCGTTGAGCCTCGAGACTGATCTTCTTCTGGACAGGCGGCGCCTCAAGCGCCGCCTGTCTTTTTGGCGCATCCTGGCGGTGGTGGCTGTTGTCATCGCGGCCCTCGCCGGCACCGTGCGTGCCATCGGGGTGGGTGGGCCCTCGCACCACATTACCCGGGTCACTGTATCCGGAATGATTGGCGACAACCGGAAACTCACCGAGGCAATCGACAAGCTTGCCAAGGACAAATCCGTCGCCGCGGTGATCCTCAGCATCGACAGCCCCGGCGGTGCGGTCTCCGGCGGCGAGAGCCTGCATGACGCCATCGAGCATGTTGCCGCGGTGAAGCCGGTGGTGACAGTGATGGGTGGTCTGGCGGCGTCGGCCGGCTACATGATCGCGGTGCCGGCGGCGCGCATCTTCGCGCGGGAAAGCACACTGACCGGATCAATCGGCGTGCTGCTGGAAACCGGTGAAGTTTCCGGGCTTCTTGGCAAGCTTGGCATTTCAGCCGAAACCATCACCTCCGGCCCGCTGAAGGATCAGCCTGGGCTGACCCACCCTCTCTCCGATGCTGGCCGCGTCGTGCTGAACGAGATCGTTGCCGACCTGTATGATCAGTTCGTGCAGATCGTCGCCAAGGGCCGGCACATGGACGCAGACAAGGTGCGCAGCCTCGCCGATGGCCGCGCCTATACCGGCCGCCAGGCGTTGAAGCTGGGCCTGGTGGATGAGATCGGCGACGAAACCACCGCACGGGAGTGGCTGGCGAAGGAGAAATCCGTGCCGATGACCGTTCCGGTGCAGGACCTCAAAGCGGATGATTGGCGGTCCCAACTGCGCAGCGAACTGACAGGAGCGATCTCGGATGCGCTCAGCGGTGTCAGTGCGCGACAGTCGGTTCGCCTTGACGGTGCATGGGCGGTCTGGCAGCCTTAAAGCGGGGGCTGACACATGACAAAGTCCGAACTGATTGCAGCACTTTCAGCCGCTAACCCGCATCTTCTCGGGCGCGACATCGAAACCATTGTCAGCGTTGTTCTGGACGAGATTTCGGCCGCGCTCGCGCGCGGTGACCGGGTGGAACTGCGTGGCTTCGGCGCCTTCACCGTCAAGCGCCGCACCGCACGCACCGGTCGTAATCCCCGCACGGGCGAATCCGTTCCGGTTGACGAAAAGGCCGTGCCCTTCTTCAAGGCCGGCAAAGAACTGCGTGAGCGCGTTGATCGTGGCCGGCCCGTGCGGGCACGCGCCAAGATCTAGGCTCAAGATCGAGGCTCGGGCGAAGAGTTGTTCTTTTTTGAAAGAAGGAACCCAAGAACTTTTCAAAATTCGGTTCTGTGATACCGGACCATCCCGGCCCTGCAAGGCTAGATGAATTGGCCTCTTAAGAAGCCAAGCGCGGGCAGGGGGGTCCAGCGCTTGGGAAGATCCTCGCGGCGGATCGGGGTGACCGAATACCTTGGCTCCGGCTGGCGTGACCTGGCGAGGAACGACGCGTAGGCGCGCACCTGCTGCTCGCGCCAGTTCCGATCCTCAAGCGCGGCCATCCTGTTGGGATAGATATTGGCGATCCTCTGCGTGCGGCCGACCTGGGCCACCACCGCCCACAGCGTGTCGCCACCGCTTAGCTTCAGGGGGATCACCTGAGTCATCGGGCGCGAGGATGCCAGCCCTGTGCGGGCCGAGGCAAGCCATTCCCCGGAAATCTTGACCTGCGCGCCCACCCGGCGTATTGCCGCGCTCTTCCCTGACCTTCTGGCCAGGTGTTCCCGCCCGATGCGGGGGCAACGTCGCTCCGCGAGTGTTCGCGCAGCGGCGCGTTTTCGTTTGTGGGCGGCCCATCCCGGCCCACCGGAGCATGACCTGATGTTCGACACTCTGTCGGACAAACTCAACGGGGTCTTCGACAAGCTGCGCCGTCGCGGCACGTTGTCGGAGGCTGACGTTACGGAAGCCCTGCGCGAGGTTCGCCTCGCGTTGCTGGATGCTGACGTCGCGCTTCCCGTGGTCAAGGACTTCATCAACACGGTGCGCGTCCGCTCTCTGTCGGCCGAGGTGCGGGACAGCCTCACCCCCGGCCAGCAGGTCATCAAGATCGTCAATGACGCGCTGGTGGAAGCCCTTGGCGGCGCCGGCGCGGTGCCGTTGAACCTGAATGCGGCCGCCCCCATCCCCATTCTCATGGTCGGCCTGCAGGGCTCGGGCAAAACCACCACCTCCGGCAAGATCGCGCTGAAGCTCAGCAAGGACCGCCGCAAGGTCCTGCTCGCCAGCCTCGACACCCAGCGCCCCGCCGCGCAGCTGCAGCTGGCCCAGTTGGCCGAGCGCGCCGGCGTGCCCAGCCTGCCCATCATCGCCGGCCAGACCCCGGTGGAGATCGCGCGCCGCGCGATGGAGACCGCCCGCCGCGAAGTGTTCGACGTGGTGATCCTCGACACCGCCGGCCGCCTGTCGATCGACCAGGAGCTGATGGACGAGGTCGCCGCCATCCGCGACATCGCCAACCCCGCCGAGACGCTGCTGGTGGTGGATGCAATGACCGGCCAGGACGCGGTCAACACCGCCCGCGCCTTCAACGAGGCGGTCGGCGTGACCGGCATCGTGATGACGCGCATGGATGGCGACGCACGCGGCGGCGCGGCGCTATCGATGCGCGCGATCACCGGCGCGCCGATCAAGCTGACCGGCTCGGGCGAGAAGATCGACGCGCTGGAGGAATTCCACCCCGAGCGTGTCGCCGGCCGCATCCTGGGCATGGGCGACGTGCTCGGCCTGGTCGAGAAGGTTGCCGAGCACGTCGATCGCGAGGAGGCGGAGAAGCTCGCCGAGAAGATGGCCAAGGGCCGCTTCGACCTCGAGGACTATGCCGCCCAGCTGCGCCAGATCAGCAAGATGGGCAGCCTGTCCGGCATCCTCGGCATGCTGCCTGGCGTCGGCAAGATCAAGCAGCAGCTCGAGGGCGCCAATCTCGACACCACCATCCTCAAGCGCCAGGCCGCCATCATCGGCTCGATGACGCTGAAGGAACGCCGCACGCCCGACATCATCAAGGCCAGCCGCAAGAAGCGGATCGCCGCGGGGTCGGGCACCTCGGTGCAGGAGGTCAATCGTCTGCTCAAACAGTTCGACGACATGTCCGCGATGATGAAGCGCAAGAACAAGCACGGCCCGAAAGGCCAGAAGCGCCATGGCTTGCAGGCGCTGAGGCCCGGACGACGGCCGTCCGGTTTTCACTAACTTTCAGACCAAAACAGGAGACTACCCACATGGGCCTTAAGATCCGCCTCGCCCGCGCCGGCGCCAAGAAGCGTCCGTACTACCATATCGTTGTGGCCGACAGCCGCAGCCCCCGCGATGGCCGCTTCATCGAGAAGGTTGGCAGCTACAACCCGATGCTCCCCGCCGAGCACGAGGACCGCATCCGCCTGCAGGGCGAGCGCATCACCCATTGGCTCAGCCAGGGCGCTCTGGCGACCGACCGCGTCGCCCGCTTCCTCGGCAAGGCCGGCCTGGCGCCGATGCCCGCATGGAGCGAGCAGCCGGTAAAGTCGGCGCCGAAGAAGCGCGCCCAGGAGCGCGCCAAGGCCGCCGCGAGCGCCTGAACGGAACACAGGTGAGCGGAAAGCTGATCCTGATGGGCGTGGTGGGACGTGCGCACGGCGTGCGTGGGCTGGTGCGCGTGCACAGCTACACCGAAAGCCCTGAGGACCTGGCGGGCTACAGCCCGCTGCGGGACGAGCAGGGTCGGCCATGGTCGCTCGCCTGGAAATCCGAGGGTGTCGCGGAATTGCGTGATGCCACCGGCAAGCCGCTCGCCGATCGCACGGCAGCCGAGGCGCTGGTGAACACCCGTCTGTTCGTGGAGCGCGCACGCCTGCCCGCCGCCACGGATGACGAGTATTACCTGGCCGATCTCATTGGCCTCGCCGCGCGCGCTGCCGATGGCGCGGCCCTGGGCAGCATCGCGGCGGTGCATGATTACGGTGCCGGCGCGAGCCTGGAGATCATGGCTGAGGGTGGGGCGAGCATGCTTGTTCCGTTCAACCATGCCTCCGTGCCGCAGGTGGAGATCGAGGCTGGCTTCGTGGTGATCATGCCGCCAGATGAGATCGTCGTCGCGCCTGAGGCGGGCCAGTCCGAGGAGAGCGCGGCATGAGTTGGCGGGCCTCCATCCTGACGCTGTTTCCGGCGATGTTTCCTGGTCCCTTGGGCACCGCCCTGGCCGGGCGCGCGCTGGAGGCCGGCATCTGGTCGCTGGACGCGGTGGATATCCGCGGTTTCGCCACCGATCGCCATCGCAGCGTGGACGACACGCCCTTCGGCGGCGGGGCCGGCATGGTGCTGCGTGCCGACGTGGTCTCGGCCGCCATCGCCTCGGTGGCCGATGGCCGCCCGGTGCTGGTGGCCACGCCACGCGGCGTGCCGCTCAGCCAGGCGCGCGTGCGTGAGCTGGCAGCCGGCCCGGGCGCCATCGTGATCTGTGGCCGCTACGAAGGCATCGATCAGCGCGCGATCGAGGCCGCCGGAGCCGAGGAGATCAGCATCGGCGACTATGTGCTCTCCGGGGGTGAACTCGCGGCGATGGTGATGCTCGATGCCATCGTGCGGCTGCTGCCCGGCACCATGGGCTGCGCCGACAGCGCCGATGAGGAAAGTTTCAGCGCCGGTCTGCTGGAATACCCGCACTACACACGTCCGGCGGAGTGGCAAGGCCGCGCTGTTCCGCCGGTTCTGCTCTCCGGCGACCACGCCGCGATCGCCGCCTGGCGTCGCGGGCAGGCCGAGGACATCACCAAAACGCGTCGTCCGGATCTCTGGGCGGCGCATATCGCAACTTCTGTGGGCGCGGTTGTCAGACCGCGACCCGCGCCCTAGAGACACGCAGGAAGGACAAACACCATGAACATGATCCAGGCCTACGAGGCCGAACAGATTGCCAAGCTGACCGCGGCGCGCGCCGTGCCGGAATTCATCCCCGGCGACACGCTGCGCGTGATGGTGAAGGTGGTCGAGGGTGAGCGCACCCGCACCCAGGCGTTCGAAGGCGTGTGCATCGCCCGCTCGAACAAGGGCCTCAACAGCAACTTCACCGTGCGCAAGATCAGCTATAATGAAGGTGTGGAGCGCGTGTTCCCGCTCTACGCGCCGACCATCGCCGAGATCATCGTGGTGCGCCGCGGCGATGTGCGCCGCGCGAAGCTGTATTATCTCCGCGGTCGTCGCGGCAAGTCGGCCCGCATTGCCGAGCGCGCGCGCGTGATCGAGACCGCCGCTCCGGTGGCCGCCGTCGCGGCCGCGCCGGAAGCCAGCGCAGAGTAAGATTGTGATGCGGGCGGCGCGTCCGGCGCCGCCCACTGAGACGTCCAACGAGACGTGGATCGACGCACGGGGGAACGCATGGCCGAAGGCAAGAAACGTACGCTGTTCGACAAGATCTGGGACAGCCACATCGTTGAAACTCTTCCCGATGGCACCTGCGTTCTCTACATCGATCGGCACATCATCCATGAGGTGACGACGCCGCAGGCCTTCGAGGGTCTGCGTGCGGCCGGCCGCAAGGTGCGGCGCCCCGACGCAACCATCGCGGTGGTGGATCACAACATCCCCACCACCGACCGCAGCCTGGGCATCGAGGAGCCGGAGAGCCGGCTGCAGATCGAAACCCTTGAAGCCAACGTCAAGGAATTCGGGGTTCCGTATTTCCCCTACACCGATCCGCGCCAGGGCATTGTGCACGTGATCGGCCCGGAGCAGGGCATGAGCCTGCCCGGCATGACCATCGTCTGCGGTGACAGCCACACCTCCACCCATGGCGCGCTGGGCGCGCTGGCCTTTGGCATTGGCACCTCCGAGGTCGAGCATGTGTTGGCCACGCAGACGTTGCTGCAAAAGCCTGCGAAGAACATGCGCATCACGGTGAATGGCAAGGCCGGCCCGGGCGTGACCGGCAAGGATCTGATCCTGGCGATCATCGGCACCATCGGCACCGCCGGCGGCACCGGCCATGTGATCGAATATGCCGGCGAAGCGATCCGCGATCTCGACATGGCCGGCCGGATGACGGTCTGCAACATGTCGATCGAGGGCGGCGCACGCGCCGGCCTGATCGCGCCGGACGAGAAAACCTACGAATATATCAAGGGAAAGCCGCACGCCCCGAAAGGCGAGGCGCTTGATGCCGCGATCGCCTATTGGAAGACCCTGGTGTCGGACGAGGGGGCCACCTACGACCGCGAAGTGGTTTTGGACGCCGCCGACATCATCCCAATGGTGAGCTGGGGCACCAGCCCTGAGAACGTCGTGCCGATCACCGGCGTTGTGCCGGGCCTTGATGCCGCCAAGGACGATGCCGAGCGCGCCTCGATCCAGCGCATGCTCGATTATATGGGCCTGACCCCCGGCACCAGGATGACCGACATCCCGGTCGATCGCGTGTTTGTCGGCAGCTGCACCAACAGCCGCATCGAGGACATCCGCGCCGCCGCGGCGGTCGCCAAGGGCCGCAAGGTCGCGCCGAACGTGATCCAGGCGCTGATCGTGCCCGGCTCCGGTCTGGTGAAGGCGCAGGCGGAAGCTGAAGGCCTGGACAAGATCCTTCTGGAAGCCGGCTTCGAATGGCGTGAGGCTGGCTGCTCGATGTGCCTGGGCATGAACCCCGACAAGGTCGGCCCCGGCGAGCGGTGCGCGAGCACCTCCAACCGCAATTTCGAGGGCCGTCAGGGGCCGGGTGCGCGCACCCATCTGGTGTCGCCCGCAATGGCCGCCGCTGCCGCTGTGACCGGCCGTCTGGCCGATGTGAGGGAGTTCCTCTGATGCAGCCTTTCACCACGCTCACCGGTGTCGCAGCACCACTGCCGGTCGCCAACATCGACACCGACAAGATCATCCCCTCGCGCTATCTGAAAACCATCACCCGCGCCGGCTTGGGCAAGGGTCTGCTCGATCCGCTGCGCTACAACAAGGATGGCAGCGAGAACCCCGATTTCGTGCTCAACCGCGAGCCCTATCGGCACGCGAAGATCCTGATCGCGCATGAGAATTTCGGCTGCGGCTCCTCGCGTGAGCATGCGCCCTGGGCGCTGATGGATTTCGGCATCTCCTGCGTGATCGCGCCGAGCTTCGGCGACATCTTCTTCAACAACTCGCAGAAGAACGGTCTGCTGCCGATCCGCCTGCCGCGCGAGATCTGCGATCTGCTCATCGAGGATGCCAAGCAGGGTGACAATGCCCGCATCTCGATCGATCTGGAAAAGCAGGTCGTGACGCGCCCGAACGGCGAGGAAATCCATTTCGAGATGGACCCGCTGCGCAAGCACCTGCTGCTCAACGGCCTTGATGATATCGGCCAGACCCTGCAGCACGCGCCGGCGATCGAAGGCTATGAGAGCCGCCGCACGCGGACCCAGCCCTGGTTCCCCACGACCCTGCTCGACGATTAGGACTCTCCGATGGCCAACACGCGCTCCCTGCTGGTTCTGCCCGGTGATGGAATCGGCCCCGAGGTGATGGGCGAGGTTCGCCGGGTGATCGATTGGATGGATCGCAAACGCGACATCCATTTCGACCTCAGCGAAGGCCTTGTCGGCGGTGCGGCGATCGATGCCGAGGGCAAGCCGATTTCGGCCGAAACCGTCGCACGCGCCAAGGCCGCCGATGCCATTCTGTTCGGCTCCGTTGGCGGCCCGAAATGGGACAATCAGCCCTTCGACAATCGTCCCGAGATCGGTATTCTTGAGCTGCGCAAACAGTTGGGATTGTTCGCCAATCTGCGGCCT
>CAIVDX010000018.1 GCA_903904805.1 uncultured Rhodospirillales bacterium | reverse complement strand
GCCATCGATATGCACCGTGCAGGCGCCGCACTCGGCCACACCGCAGCCGAACTTGGTGCCGGTCAACCCGATGACATCGCGGATCACCCACAGCAGCGGGGTATCGGCCTCGACATCGATCTGATGCTCAGTCCCGTTGACGTTGATGCGGATCATCGTGGCCCTCCCCAGACTGTTGGCCGGCGGGGCAGCCTTCTCGACCGGCCCCTGTTGGCGCGGCCCGAATGGATCTCGACCCGCGCATAGTTTGCGCGCGGCACACCGAGGCTGCCGCCCAAACTCCGACTGGATATCAGAGGCCAGCCCAACAATCCAGCGCGCCGACGCGTTGCTGCCGCGGGCGGTCGGTTCAGGCCCTCACGAAATATCCCCCTCAAAGCCGCACCTACGGTCGCCAGCGTCGAGCTCCACTGCCGCGATCGCGGTTTGGTGAAACAGTGCACGAGCGTTCTGCCCGAACACTGCACCGTTGCGTGGTCGCAGATGATAAGTTATTCAATGGCGTGGTCATACCTAACTTCTTTGAGTGATCTCCATGGTCGTTCCAGTCTCTATCGTCATTTCGACCTACAACCGCGCCACGACACTTGCGAGAACGCTGCTTTCACTTCGCTATCTTCGTTACACCAATTTTGAAATATTGGTCGTTAATGGCCCATCAACCGACGATACTGAAAAAGTATTGCGGGCGAATCAAGACCTGATCAAGGTCGTGAGTTGCCCCGTTCGTAATTTGTCCACTTCCCGCAATCTGGGAATCAATGCCAGTTCAGGCGAGATCATTGCCCTTATCGACGATGACGCCATCCCCGAGCCCGATTGGCTCGACATGATCGTCACGGGCTTCGATGACGATCAGGTCGCCAGCGTTGGCGGCTTCATTCGCGACAACAGCGGCGTGTCCTTTCAAGCGAAGTATATCGTCAGCGACCTTTGGGGCCAATCGGCCGGGTTTGAGACGCTGGAGCAGGCGGATTGCGACGAAGCGCCCGGCAGCGAGCGCTTCTTCAGCCTCACCGGCACCAATACCGCGTTTCGGCGCTCAGCGTTCGACCGAATTGGTCTATTTGACGAAGTGTTTGAGTATTTTCTTGACGAAACCGATGTGAACCTTCGACTGGTCAATGCGGGGTTCCGCTCGACGGTGGTGCGTGAGGCGGAAATCCATCACAAATACGCACCCAGCCATCTGCGTGACCACAAGAACGTTCCGAAAAACATGCTCCCGGTCTGCCGCAGCGTTGCGTATTTCGCGATGAAACATGCGCGGCAGCGATATGGCTGGGAAGCAGTCAGGCAAAAGATCACCGCCTACGAAAAGCAAGAGGTTATCTGGAAGACCGACAACCTCCTCTACGGCGACGTGACGCGCGAGCATTATGTGTCTCTCATCTCGCAAATCACCTCGGGCGTGCGGGAGGGGATCCGTTTGGGCGGCGTGCCTCAGGATGAACCGCGTCTGGAGAACCGGAGCACGGTCACCGCGCCCTTCCCGGCCAGGACGTTGCGCCCAGCCTCAGAACGACTCCGTGTGTGCATGCTTTCGCAGGACGAGGGATCGAACACGCCTGGAGGCATCGGCCGCTGGACCCAGACCGTGGCGGGGGGTCTCGCGCGCCGCGGTCACGAGGTGACGGTGATCGGCCGCAGTAGCCAAGATCTGCATACAGTGGATTTCACCGCCCAAGGCTACTGGCGGCATTTGATCCAGCCGGTCGGCAATTATTATCCTGACCAGTTCGACTGCGCGGGCTTGCCGGAAAGTCTGGCATCCTACAGCCGAACGCTGCGTTTGGAATTCGATCGCGTCCGCGAACGCCGCCGGTTCGACATGGTCTCCGGCCCGATCTGGGATGTCGAACTGGCGAGCATGCTGGGCGGCGATGTTCCGACCTGCCTGAGCCTGCATACCTCAGCGGCAATAGCGCTGGAGTCCAAACCTGAATGGCAGGCGAACAAGGAGTTTCTGAACAACCACGTCAAGAAAGTGATCGCCGCGGAGCGGACGGCCTATGCCAAAGCCCGCCTGGTATTGGCAAACTCACGCGCGATCATAGACGATTGCTCCCGCGTCTACGGCATCCCTGCGGACGACCGCTTTGTTATCGTTCCACATGGCATAGCGGATGTACCGGAACACCTGCGCTCGGCTGGGCTGCAGCATCAGCGCTCGGAATTGCGCCTGCTGTTCGTTGGTCGGCTCGAGACACGCAAAGGGGTCGCGACCCTTGTGCCGGCGGTGGAGCGGCTGTTGCGGGAATACCATCATGTAGCGATCGATTTCATCGGCTCAGGCGTCGAGGCGCCACTGATCGCCGCTGTGCAGCGCCTGCAGGATATATTCCCAGGTCGGGCGCAGCATTATGGCTATGTCAGCGAGGATGAGCTCGAAGCACATTACGCCAACGCGGATATCTTCGTCTCGCCATCAAGATACGAATCGTTCGGCCTGATTTTCATTGAGGCGATGCGCTATTCCCTCCCATGCGTTGGCGCCGCTGGCGGCGCCGTGCCGGAGGTGGTCAGCCACAACGAGACAGGCCTACTCTCTCCCGTCGACGACGTGGACGGCCTGTATGCCAACCTGAAGACGCTGATCGAAGACCGCGAATTGGGACGGCTGATGGGCGCAAACGGGCGTAGTCGGTATGAGGCACGGTTCACTGAAGAGATCATGGTTGATGGCATTGAAGCCGCATATGCGCGCTTTGCTCGCGGCCTTAAATGGTGAAAATTACACAGAAATATTTATCAAGTATTAACTAAGCCGCAGTGGCCACCAATCCGCAGCCTCGAAGGGCTTGACAATATTCGAGCGTTATGATGCCAATTCGATTGGTTAACGTTAATCGGCTTGCCTAGACGCTTGCAAGCGCCGCATAGTAGAAGAAGTGCTTGTTGATCGAGGTGGCCTGAGTATGCGCTGGTTAATCCAACAGCTTGAGAAAAGCTCCAACGGGGCATTTCGATTTAGCCCAGGGTTTAAATATGTTTATCTTGGGCGCCCCGAGTTCGACGCCAATGTTTTAATGACGGATGCTGCGGACCAGCTGATTACGCTTCGATCCGACCGCGGCGTTGTAACACTTGTATTTCATGTCCACGCGTGGAGCGGTTCAATCTTCCTGACGGTGAACGGGGACACTCGTACCATCGATTTGTATGCCGCGACACACGGCTATCGAAGCATTGAAATCGAAACGAATGGACAGACCGACATCGAGATCAGAACTGGCGCCCAACGACACGAGGATTCTCAAGGTAACGAGGTTTGGCTCGCGGCTGTTGAGTTCTCAGTTCCCCAACAGTGGCGGGCGCAATCGATGCCGGTCTCTCCATGGTGCACACTGACCCACGGCCAAAACGGGACGTTTCTGACACTGACGAACGACACAGTGATCGGAAGCAGCATCGTTAATACCGGCGTATGGGCTTCGAAAGACGTCGAATTATTCGACTCGATTATCGAACCCGGTATGACTGTCATCGACATCGGGGCGAACATCGGCCACCATACTGTTGTTTATTCGCAACTTGTTGGACCTCGCGGTCGGGTTATTTCAATTGAACCGCAAACCATCATTTTCCGCATGCTCGCGGCAAATGCCGTTATAAATGGCTGCGGCAACGTGGAGCTGGTCAATTGCTGCGTTGGCGAATCTTCTGGTTACGTCAACCTCTTCCCGATCGATTATTCTTCCAGAACAAACTTCGGCGCATTGGGTGTTGCTCCAGAATCTGACGAAGGCGCGGCCGGCAGAGGTGAAAAAGTCCGCATCGATACATTGGACACACTTCTTTCCGAACTGATCCACCCGTTGGCAGCTTGCGACTTCATCAAGATCGACGTCCAGACCTTTGAGTTGTTCGTGCTCAGGGGCGCACTGCAGACACTGAATGCATTTCGGCCCACACTTTTCCTGGAGATTTCGCCGTTTTGGATGCGAAAATACTATGACTACAAGGAAATATATAAGCTTCTGTTTAGCATCGACTACGAGATCATTCACATCTCGGATCCCTCGATCCGCCCCGGCGCGATCAAGGGGTGGAGTGGCCAGGACAACGAGGAATGGGACATCCTGGCAAGGCCAAAAGAACGTTCAGCCTGACACCGATGCCGTCACGCTGCGAGCGAACTCCCGCTACTCAACCGGCAATCCAGAATCCCCATCCCGCTACCCAGGGCCCTTGAAGACAAAGGACACGGCCATGAATGCGCCAGTCGCTTAACTGACACGCAATTCTGCACCGCGAACAGACCGCACCCTCCGGCACTGTGGTCATCCCGCAAAATTAAGCAGAATTGACAATCAGCAGTTGAGCAAACGATCAATGCGCGAACACTCACGTGTTCGATTGCTGGAATTTTTTTGCCAAATTTGAAAGCTGGAACTCGAAGTGGGAAAGCCGCGCGTCGATCAAAGCGTACTCAATCGAGGCCAATGTTTGGCCCCCCTTAAGTTCGGTTGGTTCATCGGTTCTGATCAATTCACTTGCCTCGGAAAAGCCCTCCAGAAAAAGGAGGTCAATCGCTCGGAAATCGGCTGGCAAGCTGATATTGGCGCAAGCCTCTGAATTGACCAGCGTCATGACGGCGGAACAGCCGGAGAAGACGATGCTGATCGTCTCATTTTCATCAAGCATCTCTAAATCAAGCCGACGCTCCTCACCCCAACGCTCATCTACGCAGGAGTTCCATGAAAGGACCTTGGCTGCACGGTCGAGCTTGATTCCAAGCATGACATGAGAGAAATCATTACAGAGAAATGTGATGTGGCATGGAGTAGCCAAATCATCAGCATGTAAAGTTTTAAAGGAATACTGAATTCCCGGAAACAACATCACCGACTTCATAAACGCCCCGCATCCAAAGTCCCTGATGATTAGGTTATCAATCCAGACAATCCGTGGCAACACAAGCCTTGGGATTGCCGCCCGGCGTGACACGGCACCCGGCGAGGTAACAGCACCGGCGCAGCTTGATATTTCACCATCGGGCTTCTGCCAACCGGCCCCCCAACCCATTCCCGGAGCCCGAGGGCGGACCACACTCCAACCCTTAGCCCAACAGCGGCCGGCAGCAGCACGGTATCCGTCATCACCTCACATTGAGTGCAGCAGCCTGCGGACGGCGCACCTCGCGCAGCAGCAGCGCCACATCCTCGGTCTCCGCCCTGGTCACGCGGCACGCGGTGTTGCGCGCCTCGGCCGAGCCCGAGATCGGATCAAAGCTCGGGCCGTAGCCCACCGCGGTGCCGATATTGAACAGCGAGGCGCCACGGTCCGGTCCACTCATTTCGGGATACCACCAGCCCATCCCCGTGGCGACGATGTGCTCAGGCACCTCGTCGGTGATGCGCACCTTCAGCAGGCACCGCGGCAGGTCAGCGCGTGTCTGCACCCACACCCAATCATCAGCACCGATCGACCGGCGCGCCGCCGTCGCGGGATGAATCCGCAGCTCCGGCGCATCCTGCACCCGGCGCGCCCACGCGGCATCGCGAAACCGCGAGTTCTGATAGGGCATCGAGCGAATGCCGGTGAGCAGTGTGAGATCGAAGCCCTCCTGTGCGGTGGCATAGACCGGCGCGCGATAGCTCGGCAGCACATCATCAAGCAGCCCGACCAGGCGAGAGGAATGGAATTCGAACTTACCCGAAGGCGTCCTGAAGCCGGTCTCGCGGTAGGAGTCCCGCGTGACAGAAACGGTATGAAAGCCGCTGGCCCGCAGATCATCGAGCCCCACCCCGGTTTTCTCCAGCATGAAGCTGAGAAATTCCCGATGGCTGGCCCAGGGCAGCGCATCGTACTCAACCAGGCCACGCGCGGCACAGGCCGCACGCAGCGCCACCGCGATGTCGATATCGCTGCGCGCCTCGCCCAGAGGGGCGAGGATCCGCTGCGTCAACGACACGCAGGGGCCGCCAGTGTCCATGATCAGGTCTTCTTCTTCCAGCAGCGTCGTCTTCGGCAGAAAATAGTCCGCGAGCTCCGCCGTGGGGGTCATCTGATCAGAAGCGACAACCAACAGATCGAGTGATGTCAGTGCGGCAACGGTGGTGTCGTGGTCGGGATAGGTGCAGGTGATGTTGGCGCCGCTGATGATCATCGCGCGCACCGGATAGGGGTCGCCGGTGAGCACCGCGCGCAACAGCGACGGATTATGCGCGGCCTTCGCCCATGATGTCGGGCCCGACCACAGCGGATACTCCACCGCCCCGATGGTCTGTTCCTCCAGCGCGCGCGGGATCGCGAGGTCAGGATGGGTGCTGTGATTGTCCACATAGCCGGGCAGCCGCTTGGCAAGCCGATTGGTGCCTGGCTTGTCGATGTTGCCGGTGAGGCCAAGCAACGCCTGAAATGCGATGGTGGTCTGCACGCCGTTGGCCTGGGCATCCACACCATGGCCAAGCATCAGGCAGGCGGGCCTGGTGGTGGCGAAGGCCCGCGCCGCCGCGATGATCGACTCCGCCGGAATGCCCACCAGCTCAGCCACGCTCTGCGGTGCATAGTCGGCGGCACGCGCGCGCAACTCCTCCGCGCCGATGCAGAACTCCGCAATGAACGCGTGGTCGTACAGATCCTCGCTGAAAATCACATGGATCATGGCGAGCGCCAGTGCCACGTCGGTGCCGGGATTGACCCTCAGCCATGTGTGGGCGAGGCGTGCCGCATGGGTGCGTCGCGGATCCACCACCATCAGCCGCGCACCGTTCTTCACGGCGTGCTGCAGGTGGCTCCATTCGACAACCTGAGATTCAGACGGGCTCTTGCCGACCACCAGGATCATCCGCGCCACCGCAAGCTCGGTTCCCGCGTCCGCACCGTTGCCGCCCAACCCGGTGAGCATCGAGCCGGTGGCGCGGCAGCCGTGGCAAAGATCCTGATTGATCATCAGGTTTGGCGAACCCAGGCTGCGCAGCAGCAGCCGCACCGCAACCCCGCGGCTTTGCGCATGATTGGCCACGGCACCAGCGATCGCGCGCCCACCATGCACCGCCTTCACCGCCGCCAGACGGTCGGCAATCTCGCCAACTGCCTGATCCCAGCTGATGCGTTCCCATTGCCCGCCACCGCGTTCGCCGGTGCGCCGCAGCGGATGGGTGATGCGCGCAGGATTGTCCCGGTTGGAGATCGGCCCGTTGATCCCCTTCATGCAGAACGCGCCCTGCGAGGCGGGATGGGCGGGATTGCCGGTGATCTTCACCACCCGATCATCCTCCACATGCACCAGGGAGCCGCACCGAACCAGGCATTCCGAACAGGTGCTGGGGATCACACGCACGACCATCAGCTGGCCTCCTTGCTCATCGCGGCGATGCCACCCGACCGCCCCAACCGGCTGCTGGCGCGAGCAGCACACCGCACCGTGCCCCGCCGCGGCTGCCGCGGCGGACACGACGACGGCTCAGCATACATCCCGCG
>CAIVDX010000017.1 GCA_903904805.1 uncultured Rhodospirillales bacterium | reverse complement strand
TGGAACGCACGCGTTGTGATCCGTCTGCTGGCGGCGTTTCTGCTGCTCGCTCCCCAGGCTTGGGCGCAAACCAAGCTCACCATGGGTGTGACGGCGGTGGCGGAATTCACCCCGGTGTTCGTGGCCATGCAGCGCGGCCTGTTCAGCGAGGGCGGGCTGGATGTGACGCTGCAGATCGTGCCGAATTCCTCGACACTGATCCCGGCGATGATGGCCGGGTCGGTGCAGGTGGGCGGCCCGCCGGCGCCGGTGTTTTTGCAGGCGATCGGGCAGGGTGTGCCGATCGTGTGTTTCGCCGCCGGGTCGCAGACCGATCCGAACCATCCTGTCGGTGGCATTGTCGCGCCCTCGGGCAGCCCGATCGCCGGACCGCGTGATCTGGCGGGCAAACGTTTGGCGGTGTCGGGCATCAATTCGATCATGCAGATTCTGCTGCGGCAATGGCTGATGCAGCGCGGGATCGACGCCGCCGGCATTGGCTTCGTTGAAGTGCCGTTCTCGCGGATGGGCGACGCGCTGAAATCGGGCAGTGTGGATGCGGTGGTCGAGGTGGAGCCGTTCGTCACCCGGATGGTCGAGGATGGGGCGAAGCTGGTGATCGACTATTACCGGGATGTGCCGGCCGGCACGCTGTCGACAGCCTATTGCGGCACGCGCGCGTGGGCGAGCGCGCATGGCCCGGCGATCGGCGCGTTGCGCCTGGTGCTGGATCGGGCGTCGGCCTATGTCGAGGAGCATCCGGCGGAGTCTCGGCAGATCATGGCGGAGACGTTGAAGATGCCGGCGCAGATCGCCGCGCGGCTGCCGCTCAGCACCTTCCGATCGGCGCTGCTGCCCGCGCAGATCACCTGGTGGGTGCAGACATTGCGCGATCAGCATCTGCTCGACGCGCCGCTGGCTCCGGAGATGGTGATCCTGCAGTAGTTGGCACTATGGAACAGATCGACACGGTGGTGATCGGTGCCGGCGTGATCGGCCTCGCGGTGGCGCGGGAGCTGGCGCGCGCCGGGCGCGAGGTGGTGGTGCTGGAGGCCGAGGGGGCGATCGGCACCGGCATCTCCTCGCGCAACAGCGAGGTGATCCACGCGGGGATCTATTATCCCGCCGGCAGCCTGATGGCGCGGATGTGTGTGCAGGGGCGGCGGGCGTTGTATCGCTTCTGCGCCGAGCATGGGGTGGCGCATCAGGCCTGCGGGAAGTTGATTGTCGCCACCAATGATGGTGAGCAGGCGCAACTGGATGCGATCCGCGCGCGGGCGGAGGGCAACGGGGTGGAGGACCTGCGGGTGCTCTCCGCGGCGGAGGCGCGCGCGATGGAGCCGGCTTTGTTCTGCACCGGGGCGCTGCTGTCGCCGCGGACGGGGATCATCGACAGCCATGGGCTGATGCTGGCGTTGCGGGGCGATGCGGAGCAAAGCGGGGCGATGATTGCCTTTCATGCGCCGGTGCTGGGGGGCGCGTTGGGTGAGGGCGGTGTGGAGCTCGCGGTGGGGGGCGAGGCGCCGATGCGGCTGCGCGCGCGGCTGGTGGTGAATGCGACCGGATTGTTCGCACCCTCACTGGCGCGGCGCTTTGTGGGTTTGGATGAGGCGGCGTTGCCGCAAGGGTTTTTCGCCAAGGGCAGCTATTTCAGCCTGGGCGGGCGCGCGCCATTTTCGCGACTGATCTATCCGGTGCCGGTGCCTGGCGGTCTGGGGGTGCATCTGACGCTGGATCTGGCTGGGGCGGCGCGGTTCGGGCCGGATGTGGAATGGATCGAGGCGCCGAATTATGATGTCGATCCGGCGCGGGCGGCGGGGTTCTATGGTGCCATTCGGCGGTATTGGCCGGGCCTGCCCGATGATGCGCTGGTGCCGGCCTATGCCGGCGTGCGGCCGAAGATTTCGGCCCAGGGTGCGCCGGCGCGGGATTTTGCCATTCATGCGGTGCCGGGGATGATCTCTCTGTTCGGCATCGAGAGCCCGGGGCTGACCTCATCGCTGGCGTTGGCCGAGCATGTTGGCGCGCGGGCGGCGGCTCAGCTGGCGTAACAGGCTGCGTACTGGTTCCAGAATTCGGCGAGTGCGTCGGGCGCGATCCCGAGGAAGGCCGGCTGGGTGTTGGTGCGGATCAGGGGTTCGCTGAAATCGGTTTGTGCGGCGAATGCCAATGTTGGGGCGATGCCAAGCCTGGGGCCGCATTCGCGCGCAAGGCGTTCGGCGAAGGCGGCCTGGCTCTCGATGTAGCCGCTGGGGGCTGCATGGCTGACCGGAGCGGGTGCGTCGGCGAGGCTGCTGACCGCTTCGGCATAAAGCTGCGCGGCGATGGTCACGGGCAGGTTGTCGCGCACGTAATGCGGGGTGCGCACGATCGGGGTCTCGCGATTTTGCCAGGCGCGGATGAGATAATGGCAGAAGCGGGCCTCCTCCATTGGGCCGAACGGATTGGGCAGGACGAATTTGCACCAGGGCACAGCGAGGGTGGTGCAGACCGCGCCGATGACGCGCGCGCTCTCGGCCTTGGCGGTGCCGTAGGGGGAGACGGCGCGCAGGGGGGCCTCGCCGGCACCTTCGCCGGGTTCGAACACGCTGCCGGTGGCGATCATGCCGCGCAGGCCGCGGGCGCGCATCTCGGCCAGGATATCGCCGAGGCGGTGGGTGTTCGCCTCCACGGCATGGGCGACATTGTAGTCCGGCGCGCGATAGTCACCGACATGGGCGGCGTGGTGGGCGAGGATGTCGAACGGCCGGGAGCGCACCAGGTCGAGGAAGGCGTCGTCGCCAAAGCGCGTGGTCCATACCAGCTCCGCGCATGATCCGAGCTGTGCGACGCGGCGGGCGCGCAGCCCCGTATAGTCGTGGTTCGTTTTGGTGAGCGTGGCGACCAGCTCATGGCCGGCCGCATGGAGCGCGCGGGCGAACCACAGGCCGGTGAACGAGCTGCCGCCGGTGAGGAGAATCCTCATATGAGGTCGTGCAGAAGCGCAAGCCCGTGATATGCGCTGTCGAGGTCCGGCCAGGCGGCATCCTTGGCGGACATAATGCTGGGCGCGATGGGCCAGTCGATCGCGAAGGCGGGGTCGTTCCAGCGCGCGCCGCGTTCCTGCGGGGGATCATAGGCGGCGGAGACGAGATAGATCGTTTCGGTATCCGGTGAAAGCGTGATGAAGCCATGCGCGCAGCCGGTGGGGATCAGCATCATCCGGCGGTTTTGCGCGATGAGTTCGGTGCCGAACCATTGGCGGAAGGTGGGGCTGTCCGGCCGCAGATCGAGGGCGACATCCCACAAGGCGCCGCTGATGCAGCGCAGCAGC
>CAIVDX010000016.1 GCA_903904805.1 uncultured Rhodospirillales bacterium | reverse complement strand
TGCCGAGCAGGCCGTTATTTGCCGTGCTGTAGGAAGAAATGTACGATCCGCTCATATGTGCTTCCTGCCAATCAGTTCACCATGCCGAGCAACTCTGTCCACAGCGATTGCACGGCGGTGATGATTTTCGCGTTCGCGCCATAGGCATTCTGCAGCGCGATCATGTTGGACATCTGGGTGTCGAGACTGACGCCGCTGGTAGAGGCGACCTGGCTGGTGAGGCTGGTCTGCACCGCGGTTTCGGTGTTGAGCTTCGACGTTGTGGTGGCGCTGTCCTGTGCCTGTGCGGCGATGAAATCGGTGGCGAATGCCGCGATGTCGGCCGGTGCGGTGAACGGCGCGCTCAATGTGCCGGAGGCTCCCAGGCCGGTGGTGGCGGGTGGCGCCCACGCCACGCCGCTTTGCGCCTGGCTGCCGAGCGCGTAATTCACGATCCGGGTGATCAGCGCGGTGAAGCCGGCCGGGCCACCCGTCGGGTTGGGCGTAAACGAAGCGGGGCCCGTGGCGCTGCCGACCACCGCCTGCGTGCCATCGCGTACCAGCGACGCATTTGCCTGCACCGCGGGATTGACCTGGATCGTTTTGGAAAAACCCTGATAGCCCACCTGCGTCGGCGTTCCGGCTTGTACCGGCACCGCTCCCGTCGCGTCGGTAAACAGGCTTAATCCCTGCTGGGCGAAGCGGCTGGAAAGCGTGTAGGAAAATTCGTCGAGTTGGGACTGATAGCCCGGCAGAGTCTGATCGCGCAGTGCGACATTGGCGCCGATCTGCCCGCCGCCGAGTTGCCCGGTGACATCGGTATTATGGAGCATGATTCCCGGCGCGCCACCGCCGGGATAAAATGTGCCGGGGCCGAGCGCCGCATCGCTGATCGAGAACGGTCCGTTGACGGCATTGGTGGGCAGGCTGAGCCCGCTCGAGGTGATCAGCAGGTCGGCGCCGTTCGGCTGGGTCAATGTTTTCACCTCCACCAGGCTCGACAGCGCGGCGATCGCGGCATCGCGCTGATTGGCGAGATCCGCGGTGCTGAGTCCCGCGGCCTGGTCGGCCACGATCTTCTGGTTCAGTCCGCCGATGGTGCTGAGGGATTGATTCAGCGTCGCGACCTCCGACACCAGCGCATCCTGTGCGCCCTGGCGGGTGGTGGTCAGGACGGTGGCGATGGTGTTGATCTGCGTGGACAGCGCCTGCCCGGCGCCGACCACCGCCTGAAGCTGGGTTTGGCTGGAAGGGTCGTTCTGCAATGTGGAGAATGCATCCCCAAGATTCCCCACCAGGCTTGAGAGGTCGTTGCCCGCGCCGGGCGTGCCCTGCGCGTTGTCGATCTGCTGAAGCGCGGTCTGGGTCACGGCCAGTGCGGCGACGCCGGCATTCTGCGCGGTCAGGCTCGCCTGGAGTTGAGCGTCGACATTGCGCTGCGCCACGCCGGTCTGCACACCCATGCCAACGCCGCCGGCGGTGATGCTGGTCTGCGTTCCCACTTCGGTAGCATAGTTGGCAGTGCCCGCATTGGCGACATTTTGCGACACCAGAGCGAGCTGGCTGCTGATGTTAGACAGGCCGGCCGCGGCGATGGACATTGCGCCTGACAGGCTCATGTCAGGATTCCC
>CAIVDX010000015.1 GCA_903904805.1 uncultured Rhodospirillales bacterium | reverse complement strand
GCGAGCGAGCGCGGCAGAATGTGACATCGCGGGTCTCCGCGACGGGCGCCGCGAGCCTCTCTCGCGATCCTAACCCGTCACGGCCAACCCGGCCGATCTCTCACTCTAACTTCGAGATGCAGCACTCGGATGCTTGCCTAACCGTGCGGGGCTGAAGCAACAAGCCATCGTGCTGATCTGCAGGACGCGCGCCTTTGCGCTTCTGGGCGGGCGACAGCTATCGATCGCGTCGAGTACGGGATGATGGCAAATTGCAGTCGCGCTCCGACTTCCCGATTGTGATCGACCTCATGGCAGCGAAAAACTGGTAAAGTCGGCCTAGCAGCGTGGCGGACAGGGCCTGGATGCTGCGGCGCAGCTCCGGGCCGTTGGCGATGGCCGCGGCGCCGGTCAGCAGCGTGTCCAGATCGCGGCCGATCTTGTCGAACGGCACCGCGGCCAGGCCTTGCATGACCTGGGTGGCGCTCGCCGTCAGCCCGTCGAGCCCGCCGGACTGGCTGGGCACGATGACGGTGCCGTCCGGCATCTGGCTGACATCGTCAGGAGCCGCGGAGGGCACGAAATCCATGCTCAGCACCATCTGGCTGGTGAGGTAGTTGACCGAATGCAGCGTCATGCGCAGGCCGCGGCGGACCAGGTTGCGGGTGACCTCGAGCGGGCTCTGCTGGTCGATCTGCGAGATGTCGAGGATGCGTTCCGGCTGGATCTCGAAGAACACATCGACATGGGATTCGTTGCCTGAGGGGTCGAACTGCAATTTGACCGCGGTCACCGTGCCGATGGTGATTCCGTAGAGTTCCACCGGCGCGCCGACGGCCAGGCCGCGAACCGAGCCGCGGAAGCGGGTGGCGAAGATGAGGTGGCGGCGGTAGCCGGCGGCGGCGGCGGCAGCCTGGTCGCGATACATCCGGAACGTGGCGCCCGGCGGGCTGGTGGGTGTGGCGCGGGCCTCGCCGTCGTTGTCGAAGGCGACGGCGCCGGACAGCAGCGCCTGCAGGCTGCCCAGGCGCAGTGTGGCGCCGTCGGCGCCGAGATCGAGCGAGACGCCGGAGCTGTTCCAGAACTGGGTGCCCTGGTGGACGAAGCCGTCGAACGGGCGTCTGACGAAGATGGTGATGAAGAAGCCCTGGCCCTGCGGCCCGAATTCCCAGCGCAGCACCTCGCCCACCACCACGTCGCGATACAGCACCGGCGACCCGCTGGTGATGCCGCCGATGCGTGGCGCCTGCAGCTGGTAGGTGGTGCCCGGCTCGTCGGAGCGGACCGCCGGCGGATCGTCGAGCCCGTTGAAACTCCGCCGCGGTTCGCCCTTCACCATGTCCTCCGGGCTGCCGGGGTCGAGCTCGATGAAGGCGCCGGAGAGCAGCGTGTCGAGCCCGGAGACGTTGCCGCCGGACAGGCGCGGGCGGACGACCCAGAACCGCGCCCGTTCGGTGAGTTCGGGAATCGCCTCGCGCCGCATCTGCACGGTGACGATGACGTGGCTGAGATCGTCGCTGAGCGTGATGGCGGTGACGGAGCCGAGTTCGACCGCTTTGTGCCGCACCTTGGTCTGGCCGGCCTGCAGGCCATCGGCGGTGCGGAAGCTGAGGGTGACGGTGGGCCCGCGCGCGTGGATCGTGTCCCACACGAGATAGCCGGCCACGAGCAGGGCCACGATCGGGATCAGCCAGATCAGCTGGAACCGTGTCTGGCGGTGCAGGCTGGCTTCCGGCAGGGCGGGTGGGGGCTGATCTGGGTCGGTCATGCCTGGGTCCGTTGTCTCGGCGCGGCGCGGCGGGTCCCGGCTGCGTCCCACATCAGGCGCGGGTCGAAGCTTTCGGCAGCCAGCATGGTGAGGATGACGACGGCGCAGAAGCAGATCACGCCGGGGCCGGGAATGATGGTGGCGATCTGGCCGAGCCGGACCAGAGCGGTGAGGACGGAGATGACGAAGACGTCGATCATCGACCAGCGGCCGACCGCATCGACTATGCGATACAGCCTCGTGCGCTCGGTGAGCCGGCTGGTGGCGCGCAGGCGGGTGCTGATGAGCAGAACCGCGAGGCCGCACAGTTTGAGCATGGGAACCGTGATGGAGGCGATGAACACGATGGCCGCCAGCGGCCATTGCCCGCTGGCTGCCAGTTCCTCCACGCCGGAGAGGATGGTGTCCGGGTTGCCCTGGCCCAGCTGGATACTGGCCCAGCTGGATATAGGTCGTGACCGGCAGGAGGTTGGCGGGGATGTAGAGCAGGGTCGCTGCGATCAGCAGGGCCCAGGTGCGGCTGAGGCTGTGGGGCTTGCGGTGGTGCAGCCGGCCGCCGCAGCGCGGGCAACGATCGGTGTTGTGGCTGACCAGCCCGCAGTCGTCGCAGCCGATGCGCGGGCCGGCGCGCTCGGGCCGGACCGCGATGGGGCGCGGGTGGCGATCTGACGCCAGATCGCGGTGTGGTCCAGTGCCGAGTCCGCCGCCGCCATTGCCAGCATCAGCGCGCCCAGTGCGTAGACGGCGACGCCGACATGCACCATCGCGAGGTCTGACAGCTTGGTGTAGGCGACGAAGACGCCGAGCATGAACACCTCGATCATCGACCACGGTGCCAGTTCCTCCACGAGGCGGAACACGCGGGCGAGATGCGCGGGCGGGGTGCGCAGACGCAGGCCGATCACCACCCAGGCGATGCCGATGCTGCGCGCCAGCGGGGCGATGGTGGTGGTGAAGACGACGACCAGGCCCAGTTCCCACATGCCGCGATCGGTGAGTGCTTCGGGGCCGGTGAGCAGGCTGGTCTGTTGGCCCTGGCCGCGCAGATCGAGGGCGAGGAACGGCTGGGTGACAGCGAGCGCCAACATCAGCAGAGCGGTTGTGGTGAAGGCCAGCGCCCGGCCGGCCGGGTCCGTCCGGCCATGGGCCAGCGGCGCGGCGCAGCGTGGGCAGCGCGCCGTGGTGCCGTGCGACAGCAGCGGCACGGATTGAAACAGACCGCACATCGGGCATTCGCGAAGGGCAGAGGTCGAGGTCATTCCCCCTTCTAGCGCAGATCGCCGCATGGACGCAGGCCCTGGCGAGAGTCATAACGCAGCGCTCGGAGAAGGAGTTGTGCGGGGTTGGCCACCGTTTCGCTGGAACGACGCGCCCATGTGATCGTGCTGGGCAACGAGAAGGGCGGATCCGGCAAGTCCACGGCTGCGATGCACGTGATCGTGGGGTTGCTGCGCGACGGCTACACGGTGGGCGCGATCGACCTGGATGCGCGGCAGGCGACGCTGTCGAACTATCTGGCGGCAAGGGTGGCCTACACCGAGCGCCACGCGGTGACGCTGCCGCATCCGCTGGTGCGCGCGGTGGCGCGCTCGGAGCTTGACAGCGCGGCGGAGGCGGCGGCGGATGAGCAGACGCGCTTTGCTTCGGCGGTGGCGGAGCTGTCTGCGGTGTGCGACATCGTGGTCATCGACTGTCCGGGATCGGACACCAACCTTTCGCGCCTTGGCCATGCGCAGGCCGACACGCTGATCACGCCGATCAACGACAGCTTCGTCGACTTCGCCATGCTGGCGCGGGTGGACGCGGAGAATCTGGATGTGATCACGCCCAGCGTCTACAGCGAGATGGTGTGGGAGGCGCGCAAGCGGCGGTTCAGCCGCGATCGCGGACGGATCGACTGGATCGTGATGCGCAACCGGCTGGGGGCGGGCGAGGCGCGCAACAAGCGCGATGTGGGCGCGACGCTGGAGCAGCTGGCCAAGCGGATCGGGTTTCGCATTGTGAAGGGGTTCGGCGAACGGGTGATCTTCCGTGAGCTTTATCTGCAGGGGCTGACGCTGATGGATGTGCGCGAGGCCGGCGTGGATATCGCGCTCGGGATGAGCCATATCGCGGCGCGCGGGGAGGTGCGGGCCTTGCTGGCGGCGATCCGCAAGCCCGCGCCGGGCCTTTCGCTTTCGGGATGACGGAAAGCAAGAAGTTCTTTCTTTGAAAAGAAAGAACCAAAGAAACTTTTATTCGTGGGGAGGGTGTCTTTCTGGTAGTATGGCGCGCGTTTGATGGAGATTTGTTCATGCGTGGCCGGATGCTGATGATAGCTGCCATCCTGTTTTCGATCGTTGCCGGATCGGCTTTTGCCAGGAGTGAAAAAGTGACACGCTTTGCGACGGAATACGGATCTCTGGAAGCGACCCTGACTGTGCCGGAGACGGCCGGGCCGATGCCGATTGCGGTGATCGTGCCGGGGTCTGGCGCCACGGATCGTGATGGCAATGACCCGCGTCAGGGTCTACGCACCGAGGTGTATCGCCATCTGGCCGAGGGCCTGGTCGAGGCCGGCATCGCCTGCCTGCGCTATGACAAGCGCGGCGTGGGGGCGAGCGCCACGCCGGAGGACCTGGCGGCGCCGATCCTGGCCTCGGTGTATGCCGACGATGTTGTGGACGCGATGAAGGCGGCCGAGACGGTCAATGGGGTGGATCAGGTGTTCCTGATCGGCCACAGCGAGGGTGCGCTGATGTCGATCCTTGCCGCGGAGAAGCATTCGCCGGCCGGGCTGATTTTGATCGGTGCGCCAGGCCGTCCGTTCGGGCAGGTGATCCATGAGCAGCTGGCGGCGCAGTCGATCCCGGCGGAGGTGCTGCAGCGGGCGGACGAGATCATGACGGCCCTGGTGCGGGGCACGCCGGTGGGCGAGGTTCCGCCGATGCTGGCGCCACTGTTCCCGCCGCGGGCGCGGCCGTTCCTGGCCTCGATCCTGGCGATCGATCCGGCGAAGGAGCTGAGCCATCTCTCGCTGCCGACGCTGATCCTGCATGGAACGACCGATCTGCAGGTGAGCGAGCGGGATCTGGAGTTACTGGAGAAGGCGGACCGCTCGGCTGAGGTGGTGGATCTGCCGGGTGTGAACCATATGCTGCGCGATGTGGGCGAGGACCGGGCGGCCAACCTGGCGACCTACAAGGATCCGAATGCACCGATCGACGACCGGGTGGTGCCGGCGGTGGTGGCGTTCATCCGGGAGCACAGAAAGTAAGAATGATCTTCTTTTCTGTAGAAAAGAAGCAAAAGACTTTCATTCATCGGGTGTGCGCCGTTCCGGAAAATCCGGGCCCCATGACTGAGCGTTTTTTGGTTTTTTTTTCAAAAAAGAACTGCTTTCTACGATGCCTTCGCCAACCGCGCCGTCAGCCGTTTCCGCAGCATCGTGACCAGCGCAAATCCTCCCTGCGCGAGCACAGCGAACACGCAGATCCCGATGGCGAACACCCGCAGCCGTTCAGGCAGCGTGTGCAAATGATCGGCCGCCTGGCGGATGACGGTGATGCCTTCGGTGACGCCGATGGCGGCGCCGGCGGCGGAGGCCATGACCAGAACGATGAACGCGCGCGCCAGATTGGGCAGCAACAGCAAGGCAGCGCCGTAGGCGCCGCGGCGCCATTGCGTCAGCGCCTCGCTGCCGTTCTGGGCCACGTAGGCGATGGAATACGGCAGGAGGGAGAGCACCACCTCGGCCGTGGCCGAAATGCGGATCTGTGCCCCGAACACGTTGAAATCCCTGGGCACGACGGTGAGCAGGAAGAACATGACGAGAAAGGTGGGGGCGGCCGCGAGCAGCTCGACGATGGCGCGGGGGCCCACGTGCCAGCGCCCCGGCATGGCGCAGCCATAAGCAAGCGGCGCGCCGACGAGGATGCCCAGGGTGAGCACCAGAAAGGCGATCCAGAAATTGAGCACGATGCCAGCCGCCAAATGCATCAGGAAATCGGGCGGCAGCGGGGCGAGCAGGACGTCCATCAGGCTGCGGCCCTTTGATCGGTGAGCCGGAGCAGCGCCCGGCACAGGTTGGAGGTGGCCAGCACCAGCAGGATATAGAAGATCAGCAGGAACCAGTACAGTGTGATCCGGTCTGACGTGAACGAGCCGCTGTCCGAGACCGCGTTGAGCACTTCCGGCGCGCCGATAAGGCTGGCGACAGGGCTGCTTTTGGCCGCGTTGATGAGGAAGGCGATGATCTGCGTGCCGGCGCGGCGAAGGGCTGCGAGGAACATGCCGCGATCGGCGCGTCCCTCGGCGCGCAGCGTGGCCATGACATCGCCGATGGCGTGGCCGGCATTGGCGCCGTTGGCCAGGCCGATGACGATCATGGCGGTGGCGAGCGCGGATTCAGATGAGAACGACGCCAGCGTGTTCATGACGGCAGCGCCGATGGTGAGCGACAGCACCAGCGGTGAGGATTGCAACGCCAGCACCATTGTGCGCGCCGGCACGCGGATGAACGCCGCGCGCCGGCTGAGCGCCTGGCCGATCACGACAGCGAATAACAGCGTCATGACCAGGGCGCCGACGATCAGGATGAGTGTGTTGATGATGCCTTCCCGCAGCAGGTCCCAGGCCGGCTGCAGCTTGAGGATGTCCAGCGAGACATGGATGTGAAGGCGCTGGGCGAGGAAGCTCTCGGCGCTGGTGGCCCAGCCGGCGAACCATGTCTGCGCGGTGTCGCTCGGCTGCGGCGGCATGACGCAGGCCGGGTTGCTGAAGCCGTCGGCGCGGTTGCAGGCGTCGGTCGACCACAGCTGCTGCTGCGCGCGCAGGAAGGTGAGATCGATCTTGTTCGCCGCCGCGATGGCCATGAAATCGCCGTCCCGGTGCATCACCTCGTTCATGAGCGACAATGCGCGAACTAAGCTGTCGCCGCCTTTTTTGGCCACCGCCATGCCCCAGGGCAGCGGCGCGAAGCGAAATTTTTCGGCGAGCCGGCCGGCGAAGCGTGGCCCGACCAGGGCGGGGCCCAGGAAGGTGTCGTCATGGGCGGCAAGGGTGCATTCCTCGGCGTCGAGCTGGTCGAGGATCTGGGTCGGGCCGTCGAACATCAGCAGACGGGCGCCGTGCGCGGCCAGCTGGGTGCTCGACGCGGTGCCGACGGGAATGCAGACGCTGTGGCCGGCCAGGCTGTCGAAGTTCGGCAGGTCGAGATCGGGCGGGCCGATCAGCATCGTGTTGGAGATGTAGTAGTGCGGCCGGACGAACAGCACCTCGCGGTCGCGCGCGGTGGTGTGGCCCATGGTGGCGATGACGAGGTCGACCTGGCCTTCCGCCAGCGACGCAAGCCGGTTGGCGGGCGAGACGGTGATGAGGCTGGGGGTGACGCCGAGCTTCTCGGCGATGCGTGCCGCAACCGCCACCTCGTAGCCGCTGCGCTTGCCTTCGTCCAGGAAACCGAACAGCAGGTAGTTGCTGCGCACGCCAACCCGCAAGGTTCCGGTGCACAGCACGCGGGCCAGATTGTCGGCGATCGCGGGGCAGGGGCCGGTGGCGGCGGCGCGGGCCTCTGCCAGGGCTGACTGCAGCGCGCGCTCGGGCGGCTCGGCCGGATCGGCCGCGGCGGCGGGGCGCCCGGCGCCCTGGGCGCCGATCAGCAGAAGGGCCATCAGGGCGATGCGCGCGAGACGGACGAGGGCGCCGGCCCGGCCGGCGGCGGTTCGTGCGACGACCGTCATGCCAGAGGGTTCCGCGCCGAGATCTCGATGACGTGCATCCGCACGAAGCTGTACGGCCCGATGTGGAACAGGTTTCGCCCCGCCTCGCGCAGCGCCACGGCGTGGTTCAACATGGCCTGTTTGTCCTGCGGCAGCGCCATCATGATGGTGTGCAGAACGCGCACGCCGAGCCCGTCCTCGGCGAGGATGCTCCGCGTCTGGTCCAGATCGACCAGTGCGTTGTGGGTGATCACCGCCCGGCCGTCCGGGGTGAGATGGTATGCCAGGCCGCGCAGCAGCGGGTCGAGCACGAGGCGGCCGTTCGGGCCGCCGATGCCCCAGTGGGGCGGGCGCCCGGCGAGGTTGGCGGGTTCTGCCGGAAATTCCGGTGGATTGGCCACCACGAGATCGAAGCGGCGGCCGGCCAGCTTCGACCAGACGTCGCCCAGGCGGAAATCGGTTGAAATGCCGGTGCCCTCGGCCTCCACGATCGCGCGGCTGAGCCGCAGGGCGGCGGGCATGACATCCACGCCGCAGACCGAGGCGGCGCCGAGCCTGGCGAGGAACGCCAGGACCACGCCGCTGCCGACGCCGATCTCGACCACATGCTGGCCTGCGACCTGGTTGTCCGTCTGCATCAGGGCCATCAGCAGGGCGGCCGTCACCTCGCTCGGGCGGTAGAGTTCGATCGCGTCGTCGAGATCGGAGATGCCTGCTGTGGACACCCAGTCACTTTCCATCATGGCATTGACCCTGAGTGTGCGTTTTCAGAGAGAGTTCGCCTCAAATAAGTAAACAAACGGTCACTCGCAGAGCAGAAGCCGGCAGGAGCGGCGATGTTGCAGTGATCGGCCCGGCGTTCGGAGCGTGCCATGACGTCAATCCTCCACCGTGGCGGCGATGAGGCGGGGTTCGGCCACGGCCAGCTTTTGCAACATCGCGCGCGCGACGGTATCGCCGGGGAAGGCGTCGAGGATCTGCTCGTAGCGCGCGATCGCCTCGCCGATCTCGCCCTGGATCATCGCCTTGTGCGCCACACGGGTCAGGCGGCAGAGTTCCTCGGTGGCGGCATCCGGCGCGATGTCGGGGCCTGCGTCATAGGCGCCGAGCAGTTCGTAGATCGGGATCTTGCCACGCCGGCCCTTCACGGTGACCTCGTCGATCGGGCGGACGCACAGGCGCTCGCCGGCCTCCTTGAACACGTTGTGGCTGATGCAGATTCGCGTGCCATACTGCTTGTTCACGCCCTCGAGGCGGGCTGCGACGTTCACGCCGTCGCCCATGACCGTGTAGCCGACGCGCTCGCGGCAGCCGATGTTGCCGACCAGCACGGCGTCGCTGTGCATGCCGATGCGGACCCGCAGCGGCTTGTAGTTGTCGCCCTTCCAGCGTTCGTTGAGCGCGTCCATCTCGTGCTGAATGCGCAGGGCGGCCAGGCAGGCGCGCAGGGCGTGGTCGTCGAGCAGGGCCGGGGCGCCCCAGAAGGCCATCACGCCGTCGCCGATGAACTTGTCGATCGTGCCTTGCTCGGCGTTGATTGCGTGCGTCACCAGTTCGAGATAGGCGGAGACGCGCCGCATCAGCTCCTGGGACGGCACCTCCTCCGAAAGTGTGGAGAAGGCCTCGAGGTCGGAGAAGAAAATGGTGAGGAAACGGCTGTGGCCGCCGAGTTCGAGCTTGCGGTCCGAGTTGACGAGCTGGCGGACGAGGCCGACGGGGACGAAGGCTGCGAAGGATTCGACCGTGGAGCCGAGCGTGCCGATCGCCTTGGCGAGCACCGAGATCTCGACGATCTTGGAATCGAACACCTCGATCTGGTCGCTTTCCAGCCGCTCGATCCGTGCGACGTTGGTGGCGAGGCGCTCGAGCGGCGTGGAGATCATCTGAGACAGGAAATACATGGCGATGATCTCGATGAGGATGATCCCCGTGCCCCACATCAGCAACCGCTCGTTGTTACGGTCGAAGATGCCGGTGAAGTCCTCCAGCGGCGTGATGGTAAAGGACAGCCAGCTTTTGCCGATGTTCTTGGAGATCGGGGCCCAGCTGCCGACATAGGTCTTGCCCTGGTAGGCGAATTCGAAGGGCAGGTTGGCCGTGGCGTCGCGTGGCCGGGCGCTGAAGGCGACGGAGGGCAGCGGGTTGCTCATGCCGGTGATGTGCATCAGCGACACCGCCGTGCCGTTGTTGCCGTAGGTCTGGGTGCCGTCCGATTCGGCGATGACCTCGCCTTTGGTGTTGAGGATGTAGCTCAGCGTGCCCGGGCTGATGCTGTGCTCGGCGAGGAAGCTCGACAGGCTGTCCAGCGTGAGGTCGGCGGCGGCAACGCCCGTGATCTTGCCGTCGTTGACGATGGGGGCGGCGATGGTGAAGCCGATCAGCGGCAGCCCGGCGAACACCTCCGGATCGGTGAGGACGAGGCGGTTCTCGGCCACGGTCTGCAGATACCAGGGGCGCCTGCGCGGATCGTAGGAGGTCACGTCCTGCGAGGTGCCGACCGGCTGCTCTGCCGCGTCAAGATAGGTGTAGCGGTCGATCGGACTGGTGTTCGTCACGGCTTCGATCCAGCGATAGGCGAATCCGGCGCCGTCCGGCGGCAGCTTGCCTTGGATCTTGATGCCGGGCGTGATCCGGCGGGACTGGCGGAACGCGCCGTCCTCGCGCCCGACATAGATGCTGATGACCTTGTCGCTGTAGCGCAGGATGCTGAACAGGTAGTGCAGCGACTGGTTGCCGGCGAAGAAGGTGGGCTCCTGGGTGCCGACGGCTGCGGCGCTGGTGATGAGCGATTTGATCGGGTTCAGCAGGTTGGCGATGCTGTCGTTGGCCTCCTCATGGAAGCGCTCGATCTGGGCGTAGGCGTTGCTGCGGGCTGCGGCGTTGTTGGAGCTGTAGTTGATCGCGACGATGGCCACGAACGGCGGGATGGTCAGCACCGCGAACAGGACGACGATGGTCGAGCGGATGCGAAGCTTGGCTTTCAACATGGGTGTGATCTCCTGCCTGCCGCGTGGCCGTGTCTCGCACCGAACGAGGTCATACCGAACGCGATCATGGCGTCACACGCCGGCGCCCGGCTGGTTGACGCCGCCCATGGCCGCGGGCCGGATCGCTCCTTGTGGCACCGCGCCGGGTCGCACCGTGACGATTGTTGCTTGTCTGCATAAATCTGACGAACTATGGGTCATGGTGACGTGGTCTCGGTGGCCTGATCTTGATGACGTATCCGGTACGGTTGGCGGGCCGAAGCCGAAGCGATGCGCTACGACGATCCATGCTTATTCTTAGGCGAGATCGTGCCTGCATGCAAGCATAAATAATAGCGGGTGAATTATGATAATGAAACCTTCGCCGGGCCCGCGGCCGCAGCACCGCGCCGGCGGCGTTGCATGACCGGCGGGTGGGCGCGGTCTGCGTTCAGGGCGGCAGCTGGGCCAGCTGATCCTGCACGATCGCGGGCACGCCGATCGCCTCCGCGGCCTCGCTCATCGCCGTGACGAAGGAGAGAAAGCCGCGCCGGCCCTTGGGCGTGTCCGGCATGGCGGGGAAGCTGATCCGGGCGGCGCGCCATTCCTCGGCCAGATCGATGGACAGCTGCTCGCCAATGCCAGGCAGCAGGCTGGCGAACAGATCGGCGTCGCCGGCGAGTAGGCACATCATCTCCAGCCGGGTCAGCCCATGGGTCAGCTTGCGCTGGCGCAGGCCGTTCTGGTGTTTCGGGTCGGTCGCCAGGATCAGTTCGCGCACCATGGCGATGTCGGCCTCCGGGCAGCGGCCGTCCCGCATGATGGCGGCCACGGCCCTGGCTGCGATGGTCTCGAGGTGGTGATCGGGGCGGTTGATGGTGCCGTCGTGATGCAGGTCGTGCCCGGTCATGGCGACGATGCACAGCGTGGCGTCGTGCGGGTCGAGCCAGCCTTGGCCCAGCGCCACGCGCAGCAGGCTGGCGGTGGCCAGGATGGTGTCGGCGATGTGGTGGCGGTTGTGGTAGCGCGGCTCGGGGCCGTGGGCTGCGACGCGGTCCAACTCCTCGGCGATGCTGTCGCAGGCCCGCAGGGAGGCGGCCGGCGGTGTGACGCCGATATGGCGGAAGGCCTGCCGGGTGGTCTGAGCGAGCTGCGGCGCGGCCTTGCGGCGCACCAGGCAGCCGGTGGAGAACGCCGCCAGCGCCGCCGCCTGGTCCGGGCGCGTGCGGGACGGGGTCTCGGCCTGGGTCGCCTGCGCCGCTTCGTCGGCCGCGACGGTCAGCGCGCAGCGGCCGATCAGAGGCACGAACGCGGCCTCGATCCGTGACGGCAGGGTGACCGGGTCTGCCATCGGGTCCGCCGGGGCGTCCAGCCGCCAGCGGCGCCAGGGGTGCAGCGCACCGGCGAGGGCCGAAGGCGGCGTGGCGCCGTGTTCGACGCGGGTCAGGGCGCCGAGGCCGGACCAGGCCAGTTCAAGCGCCGCCATGCAGGCCTCGGGCGGCGGCTGCGCGGGATCGGCCAGGACCACGATGTCCATCGCGGCCATGTCCAGAGCGGCGTCCGGCCTGGCGGGGCGGGGGCTTGGATGGGTCATCCTGGCGGCGTCAGATTGCTGCGGAGCGGACGCGCATCGGCGGTTCGGCGGGTGGCGGTGGCGCGGCTGGATCGGGCTGCCGTGCTGCGGGCGCGCTGGACCGGCCGCTGCATCATTGCGCAGGCGGCCGCGCTGCGCTTAAGGTGCCAAGGCAGCTGTATTGCATCATCAGAACGGAAAAGTTGCATTAAACTCTCACAAACCGATCGTTTGGGTGGCGCGAGGATGCGGCGACTGCCGGCGCGGCGCAAGCAACGTCTTGCAGCGCACAATGTGATTTCAAACAAAATCAAACGCTGAGACGCCCGAAAGTGACTTTTTTTCAGACAAAGTATAGCGAGAAAGATGTCAGGGCCGGTCTCGAGGGCCACCCCATGAACATGGGGGTTCTTGTGGCCGAATGGTTAGCAGGCTGCTGAAAATCGGGTGCCAGATTGCGTTTTCGCGTGGTCGACAACGTCGCAAGGCCGCCGCTTGGTCGAAGCCGTGTTTGGCGGACCCATTTGGCTGTCTGAAGAGCCATTTTGGCAGGCATCGGGGTGGTCTGGACAGACTCCGGGCGTCACGCTACCGCTCCCAGAAGCTTCGGCAGCCGCACCAGGTTGTAGGCGCCCATCGCAAAGGTGAATTGCCAGTCGATCTTGGGCAGCCCGCGATGCCGCGCCTTGCGCAAACCGGCGACGGTCTTGGCCCAACCGAACGCCTCCTCGATGCGCTTGCGGATGCGAAGGCTGATATGGTAGCCGGGATGACGGGTGGTGCGGCCGTCGATCGCTGACCTGCGCCCGTTGGTGTTCTGCGCGACATGCGGTGTCACGTTGATCTCGCGCAGTTCGGCTATGAAATCCTGAGCGTCAAATCCCTTGTCTGCGCCGACGGTGATCGCATCGGGCCGTCCGGCATGTGGTTCGAGCAGATGCAATGCCGCGAGGCGCTCGGCATGGCCGGACGCGTGCGTGGCGACGGCGCCGACGATCAGCCCGTTGCGGTTCTCCATCAGCGCATGCCCCATATAAGAGAGTTTCGCCTCCTTGCCCTGACCTTTGCGATACAGCCGCGCATCGGGATCGGTGGTCGAGGCGTGCGTGTCGTTGCGGCGCTTCTGCCCGTGAAAATCCTGCTCGCCGTTGCGGCCCGTATCCGGCGGCGGGCCTGAACCATCCTTCGGGCGAAAGCTCTTAGCACTCGCCCACGCCTCTATCAGAGTGCCATCCACCGAGAAGTGGTCGTTGGACAGCAACCGCTTGACCTTCGGATGTGCCAGCACGGCGGCCAGGAACTTCGCAGCGACGTCGCCCGCCAGCAGCCGGTCGCGATTTTTGCTGAACGTGGTCGCGTCCCACACCGGATCGTCCACGCCGAGCCCGACAAACCAGCGGAACAGCAGGTCGAACTCGATGCGCTCGACCAACTGGCGCTCCGAGCGGATGGTGTAGAAAGCTTGCAGCAGAAAGGCGCGCAGCAGCCGCTCCGGCAGGATCGATTCCCGCCCGTCCGGCCCATAGAGCGCATCAAATTCCGCCGAAAGACGTGCCAGCGCGTCGTTGGCGATCACGCGGATCACACGAAGCGGGTGATCCGCGCGCACTCGCTTCTCCAGATCGACGTAGCTGAACAAAGCTCCAGACACCGCGTCACTGCCGCGCATGGTCCCATCCCAGACAACACTCAACCGCATCGAATCACATCAGCCACCGAGCCGCCGGTCGTGTCCCGTTTGGTGGTGTAGGAGCTGTGGGTAAGTAGCCCGCTGACGCGACCGGTCAACGAGTCAGGCGGCGGCGGGCTACTTATCCACAGCGGTGGTCACCGCGGCGTCTGCGGGTAGGGTTGGGTTATCGAG
>CAIVDX010000014.1 GCA_903904805.1 uncultured Rhodospirillales bacterium | reverse complement strand
GTGCCGAAACGGACCATCGCTTTGACTTCACTGTCAAAGATCGGAAGACCCGGACGCCAGTTGCAGGCGACCCAGGCCCCGGCCGTCATGACTGTGGTGCTCATGATCGGGCGCGCGACCAGCGCCCAGTAGCCAGCGCCTCCAATTGCCAACAGCAGAGCTACGAGCGCGCCGACAAGCGTGCCCAGAAACTGGATCTTGGCCACCGCGGCAAATTGCATGCTCCTTCGCAGCAAGGCCACATGCTGCCCCGACATTCCGGCGATCGCGAACGTCAGGGCCGAGCACATAGCAACCGGTTGCAGCCGTGGCTCCCCGTACCAAGCGGCAATCAGCCCACTACTGGCTGTCAGGCATGCTGCGAATGCAAAGCCAATTCCGCTGCTGAGCCAAAAAAGACTGCTGACCTGCCCGTGGGTGATTCGGTCTCGCTGGATGGTGGCATCGCCCACGCCAAAGTCGATGAGCAGCGGGGCGAAACTGGTCAACGCCATGATGATCGCCACAAGGCCAAAATCATTGGGCGTCAGCAGCCGTGCAAGCACGACGGCCGAGGAGATTTGCAGAACGCCATTGCCGTAGACGCCCGCAACCGAGGCGATTCCACTGCGCAACGCGACCCGCCCGACATCCTCTGAGGCGCGGTGATCCTGGAAGTACAGGTCTGCAGCCATTCCTAAATCCGCGCCAAGTGCCGTGTAGCGGCGAAAAAAGGCCCACCCTTTCAATCGCGCCAGCGTCCATCTCCCTCACTGTCGGTCTGGTGTCGAGCCATAGCGGCAGACGTCCAAAGCGGCACTGCTTGTCCAGTGATTAAGGGCTATTGCCAGATCTCGCGTCACAACGCATGGCAGCCACTGTCACTGATCGATTACCGTCTGTGACCCAGAACCATGTCCTTTCGGCAGTGTCTCTGTGAGCCGAGGCGATCGATCAAGGCGCCAGGCTGATTCGAACACTGCGTAAGCATCGCGGTGCGCTCTGAAGGCATTCCACAATAGCAACAGCAGGGTGGTCCACGTGAGTAGGACCGAGATGCCAAAAGCGCAGACAGTCAACAGCAACAACAGCATAAACGCTATGATCCGCACGAGTTCGGGCCGTACTACTGGCCAGCGCCGGGAGGCCAAGCGATATACGTGGTATGGCACCCAGCGAGCCAGCACGTGAGCACCCAACGCTGCCACGCCGACAGGCGCGAGAGGCACGATGGCGACGAACGCAGCACTGCGGGCGAATTGCAGCAGCGGATAGATCCAGACCCGCGTTGTCTTGTCGAGGCGGTTATAGGCCTTGAAACAAACATGTGTGCAAATCAGCAGCGCGATCCAAATTATGAAACATACAGCGAACGGTGCGTGTCGAGGGTGCAAGAGTTCCACTGCACCTGCACCCGTGATAAAGGCCCAAATCCAAGGCTTTGCGGCTGGCGTTGCGACCTGAACGAGACCGACAGCTGAGCTGAGATTCGGATCAGCCTCATAGCGAGCGGCAATGTAATCGTTGTCGACGTAGCCACGCTCGTAGATCGCCCAAAACGATAGCAGTAGCAGCAGCAGTCCACCCAGATGTCGCCATGGATCGCTTGCCAAGCCAATCGAACAAAGAAGCCAGAACGCAAAATCCTCCTGGAGTATGCCCCGGGCGATGTAGCGCTCCCCGGGACGTTTGATGTGGGAGATATACTCGCCTGGCAGATAGACGCTTGAGAGCGCCCGGTTAAAGCGCGCCCCGGGCCAGACCGTTCGCAGCGGCCGTGCGCAGTTACTCAGAAGTTCTAGATCGCCGACCGAGTCTGTGAGAACCAAGCTGCTGGCCACGGTTTCGGCACCGAGCGAGCGGATTGCCATGCGCAGCTTGCCGTCACGCCGGTCAGCGAACGCAAACATGCGTGCTGCGACGCATGGCGTGTCCGCAAAGCCCATAGCGGCAAGCAGGGGCTTCACGACCGGCCCAAATCCGTTTGTCAGGATCACCCGAGTCTGCGTCTGTGCGATCAGCGCGACACGGAGTTCCTGATTTGTATACCGCTCGCCAAGGAATTTCACCCGAACGCGCCATCGCCAGTGAGTCCACGGAAAGAATAGCGAGACCACGCATACCCGCCACGTGTCCCGGGTTGCGGCACCTCCGGTCAGGCTCCACGGTCGGAGGACTTCGAGCGCGCGCAGCAACAACAGTGCCAGCAGCCCGGGACAAGTACAATCAATGAAATCTTCGGTTGAATTGCGTAGGTACAATGTTTCATCGAGATCGATAAGAAGTGGCCCCTCATGCGCGTGAACACCTGCCAAGGCGGCTTCAGTTGGCGCATCGTAAGGACAGGCTGGCGCATCGGTCATGGGTTGCAGCGCGCTGGCAAGCGACAGCCGCTCGTCTTGAAGTTCATGGGAAATCCACCAACGCATAAAAAGAAAGCCAAATTTGCCGAGCACCCAGCAGGAATCGCTCCAGAGGTGCAGCATCGGATTTTGCACAAAATCGGTTCAAGTAAGCGCCTTTGCTCGGATTCGGCTTCTATTTATTATCATCACATAATATAATGTTTTATTAATGCCTAATAAACATATTTAGCATCAAGCCTCGCATCCCGCTTGGAATCGCATTAACGCACGTCGAGACCACATCCTCTCGGAACATCAACGGTAATCTTGAACCACGCTCCCGCCCGCATTCCGCTGTTGCATTGGAGTAGCTATACCACATCATCGTGGGACAAGTCGATCGTCCTCCCTGTCGGAATCAGGGCTATCGCATTTGGCCGAGGACGGATCGGGCGAAGTCGTCGGACCATCCGGACCGTTTGCGTTTGCGTCGGATGGAGATGTCTGGTCGTGCAGTTCGCAGCACGTTGAGGGCGAGTTTTCGCAAGGTGGCAAGGTTTTCTGGCCCATGGTCTCGGCGGTTTCGGGCGCGGTCCTCGTCGAACGCCACGTCGAGCACCCAGTGCAGGCTGTTCTCGATGCGCCAATGCGCTCGCACGGCACGGGCGAAACGCTCGGCGTGCATGGCGGCCGAGGCGAGATAGAAGCGCCGCTCCGTGGCGGTCTTGCCGTCGCGCGTGACGGTGCTCTCGACCATGCCGATCATCGCCAGCCCCGGCAGCCTTGCTTCGCCGGGATGGCGCCGATCAGAGAGCATCCAGCCCACGTCATGGCTGACCACATGGCGGCGCACCTCGATGCGGCCATGATCGGCATCCGTTGTCGTGTGCTCACCGTCGGGGCGAGCATGCGGGTCGAGGAACCAGGCCGCGACCTCCGTGTGCTGAACAGGCCGGTTGGCCTTCAGCGTGAACAGCCAATCGCCACCGCGCTGCTGCACCAGGTCCGCCGTCGCCGCCTGGCAATGCAGCGCATCGCCGGTGACCAGGCTGCCCTTGAGATCGAGCAGCCCCAGCAGGGTGCGGGCTGCGATGATCTCGCTCTGCTTGTCGCCGGCCGTGACCTGGCCGATCGCCATGCGCGTGTCGGTGGCAAAGGCGGTCACCACGTGCAGCGCCGAACGGCCGGCGGCGCGGTCGAAAGAACGGCGCAGGGTTTTGCCGTCGATTGCGATCACGCCGGCACCCGCTTCGCCCAGCGCTTCAAGGAATTGCCCCAAACACCTGCCGAACGCCACCGGGTCAAGCAGGCGGAACAGGCGCGAGAAGGTGTCGTGGCTCGGCAGGCCGCCAGGCAGTTCGAGGAAATCACGGAACAGCGCCTCGCGGTCACGTGCAAAGTCAGCGAAATCGACACAGCTCTCGGCCCCGCAGATCGTGGCCGTCAGCGCAATCGTCAGCACATCCAGCAGGTGATGCCGCTGCGCGTTGCCCGTCCGTGGGTCCGGAAGGCTGGCAAGGCTCGACCAGATCGACAGCATTCCATTCCCCCCAGCAACGCCGAGAGACCAACAGAATCCATCAAACCGAGCCGATGATACCCCCCTCAGTTCCTTATGCGATTCCCCTGGCCCTAGCCACGCCCGGGCTGCTCAAACCGCGACCGGTCAGCGGGCAGCAGGCGCACGGTCACGTGAATCGACGCCTCGCCATCTTCCCGCCCGATCACCTCGCCGTGCTGATACAGCCACGCCAGTTTCTGGCCATCCGAAGGGTCGATG
>CAIVDX010000013.1 GCA_903904805.1 uncultured Rhodospirillales bacterium | reverse complement strand
CGGCCGAGGAAATCAAGCCGCTGGTCACGAAAGAGCAGCGCGCGGCGCTCGAAGAATATCACCGCGACTGGATCAAGCTCGGCGCCGCCGTCAGCAGTTTCAGCACGTCGGTGGGCGCGAAACTGGCGCCGGTGCTCAAGCCGATCGCCGATCGCATTTTTGAATGGACCAACGCAAACCGCGAATGGATCGCCACCCGCATCGCCGAGCGTGTGCAGGAAATTGCCGTCGCCATCGAGAAAATCCCTTTTGATAAAGTGATGAAAAGCATGGAGGGCTGGATTGATACCGTGCGGGATGCGGCGAAAGCGATCGGCCTGACCGGCGGAGATGGCACCAACACGCTGATGGCGGCGATCGGCGCCGTGATGCTGGTGCTGTCGTCCCCGTTCTTGATTGCCTTCTCCGCCGCCGTCGCCGCGGTCGGCAGCCTGATCACCATTGTCAAAGGCCTGTCTCTGGTGCTGCTGACGAATCCCATCGGGCTGGCAGTCACCGGGATTGCGCTGGCCGCGCTTGAAATCTACAAAAATTGGGACACGGTGGCGCCCTATTTTCATGGCGTGCTCGATGCTGTTTCCGATGCGTTCACCACCGCATGGGCTCTCATCAAGCCGGTCGTCGCCAGCATCCGCGATGCGGTGAATTTCGTCGGCACCAGCTGGGTGGCGCGCCGCATCAGTGGCCTTGCCAGCATCATGCCCGCCATGCCCGATCCCACCGGCACGGTCACATCGCCGGCCGCCCCGTTGCCGGGCGGTCCATATGGCCCCGCCGTCGCAACCGCGCCTGCGGCAGCGCCGGCCACAAAAAGCGAAACGAAAGTGATTGTCGATTTCCGCAACATGCCGCAGGGCGTGCGCATCGGCAATGAATCGCGCGGCAATGGCAGCTTCCTGCAACTCGATGTCGGTTACGCCATGCCGGCCTTCGCGCCCTGATGTCCGGCTCCCTCGTCTCCGCGCTTGGCCAGCTCACCAGCTGGCGCGGCGACCTGCAGCCCGGTTCATTCCGCGGCGTGCCGTTCTTCACCGATGTGGCGGCCGGCAGCGGCGGCCGGCGCCAGGTGGTGCACGAATTCCCGAATTACCATCAGCCCTATGTCGAGGATCTCGGCCGGGCCACGCGGCGCTTCTCGATCACCTGTTTCGTGGTCGGCAACGACTATATGGCGATCCGCGACGCGTTGATCGACGCGGTGGAGAATTTCGCCGAGCCCGGCGAGCTGGTGCATCCCTGGATGGGCCGGATGAGCGTCTGCCCCGGTCAGATGTCCTACCGGGAGAGCAAGGAACTGGGCGGCTACTGCCAGTTCGAGATCGAATTCACCAAATCCGCGCCGAATCCCGCGCCGTTCAGCGGCGACGATCCGATCGGCCAGGTGCTCTCCAGCGCGCGCATCATCGCCGGCATCGCGCTCGCGGCCTATGAGCAGGCGAGCTTGATCATCAACGATCCGCTGTTCGTGCTCTCCCAGCAGGAAGGCCTGCTCGGTCAGCTCGCCGGCGCGTTCAGCGCGCTGTCGAACGTGAGCATCGCCGGCTGCGCGGGCGACATCGCCGCCCTCACGGCCACGCCGAGCAACGATGCCGCCACATCATCCGCCGTGCAGGCTGTTTTCACCACCATCGGCGCGAACGTGCTGGCGGCGAACACCATCAGCATCACCAGCACCGATCCGATCACCGGCCAGCCTTTCATTGTGCCGGTGCGCAATGATGTCTCCGGCGGCATCGCCGGCTTCACCACCTATGGCGCGGGCCTGCCCGCCATCACCGGCACCACGCCCGCCGCGCTGGCCCAGGCGCAGCAACAACAGGCCGTGGTGATGCTGATCCAGGCCCAGGCGACCATCACGCTCGCCGCGCTCTATGCCCAGCTCGACTGGCCCTATGCCGACGCCGCCGACCAGGCCGCCGCCGGCCTGCTCACCGCGATCGACGCGCAGGCCGATCTGGCCGCCAGCATGGGCCTCGCCGATCTCTACCGCGCCTGGGGGGCGTTCCGCGGCGTGGCGATGAGCGCGCTGCGCACTGAGGCGCAGGCGCTGCCCAGCCGCACCAGCTACAGCGTCGGCGATTCGTTCCCGTCGCTCGTGCTGGCGAACATCCTCTACGCCGACCCGTCGCGCGCCGGCGAGCTCGCCGATCTGAACTACGTGGCCGATCCGTTTTTCATGCCATCAGCCGGGCTGATGCTGTCACCGTGAGTGAGCACATCACACTGACTGTGGATGGCCGGCCCTATGCGGGCTGGAGCACGGCGCGCATCACCCGTGCGCTGCGCAAATGCGCCACGGATTTCCATTTCACCACCAGCCAGCGTTGGGTGGGCCAGTCCGATCCGTGGGTTCTGCGGCCATTTCAGCCCGTCACCGTGTCGATCGGCAACGATGTGGTGATGACCGGCTGGATCGACGCCGTGGAGCCGGTGATCGGCCCGCGCGAGCATCAGGTGCAGCTGGTCGGGCGCAGCCTCACCGAGGACGTGATCGATTGCGTGCCGGATATCCCGTCCGGGCAATATACCGGCTATTCCATGGCGGCGATCTGCCAGGCCGTCTGCGCCATGTTCGGTGTGCAGGTGGTGGTGGAAACCGCGCTGGCCGATGCCGTGATTCCGATCGCCACCATCGAGCACCATGAAACCGCATGGAGCTTCATCGAGCGCCTGGGCCGCCTGACCGGCGTGCTGCTCACCGACGATGAGCAGGGCCGGCTTGTGCTCACCACCGCCGGCAGCACTCATGCCAACGGCAAGATCGTCGACGGTGGCTACAAACGCGCCAGCGCGCGCTTCAACGCCTCGCGCTGGTATTCAGACTATATCGTGCTGGGCCAATGCGGCCTGGCCGCCGCGGCGGTGCAAAGCTGGGGCGGCCTGGCCGGTGAGGGCAGCCTGCCGGCCGCGCCGCCCATCACGTCGCCGGAACTGCGCAGCGCCTATAGCCAGCGCGCCGTCGCCCATGATGCTCAGGTGCCGCGCTACCGGCCGCACATCGTCATCGCCGAAAGCCAGCTCACCCAAGATGGCCTGCAGGCCCGCGCGAACTGGCTGCGCGCCGCCGCCTATGGCAATGCGCTCAGCCTCGATGTCACCCTCGCCGGCTTCCGCCAGCCTGACGGCTCACTGTGGAAGGTCAACCAGCTCGTCACCGTGTCGAGCCCGCTGCTGGGCATCGATGCCGATCTGCTGGTGGCGGATGTGGAATTTGCCCAGGACAGCGCTTCCGGCTCCGTCACAGCCCTCATGCTCGCGCCGATCGAGGCCTACACGCCCGACCCTGGCAGCGTGAAACTGCGCAAGCACAAGGGTCATGGCGGCGGCGCGGCTGGCTGGGATGGGGTGTTCGCCGAATGAGCCTCGCCGCCTCCCTCCGCACGATGGCCGTCCGCGGCCTTGTCACCGCCGCGCAAATCGGCGCGCGCACCGTCCTCTCCGTGCGCGGCCTCGGCGGCCGTCCGATGGACCGTGTGGAGCTGCTGCTGCCGCCTGGCTACGTCGCCAACCCCGCCGCCGGCGCCACGGTGATTCTGATCCCGATGCTTGGCGCGCAGGATGGCGTGGTGGCCCTGGGTGGTGACACCGAGGGCGGTGCTGTCGCCAATCTCGCCGCCGGCGAGGTGGGCATCAGCGGCATCGGCGGCCAGGTGATCATTCGCACCACCGGCGTGCAGATCCTGATGCCGGGCGAGACATTGCGCAAACTCATGACCGAAACGGCCATGGCCGTCTACAACAGCCATACGCACCCATCCAACGGCGCGCCGCCCACGCAACAGATGAACGCCGCCGACCTCACCACAACCTTTCAGGCGGGCGGATCATGATCGACATCGCGCTCGTCTGGAACCGGGCCGCCGGCCGCTGCGAGATCGTGCCGATTCCCGGCGATCTGCTCGCCGACGAAACATTGCTCACCTCCGTGCTGCTGTCCCTGTTCACCGAGCGCGGCAGCTGGTGGGGCGACATGCCGATCGACGCCTCGGCCGGCGCGGCCGG
>CAIVDX010000012.1 GCA_903904805.1 uncultured Rhodospirillales bacterium | reverse complement strand
TGGTCTTAAATATCAAAAGTTTTTTGGTTCTTTTTTTCAAAAAAGAACGCGCTTGTTTCTCTTGCGGATCAGTTGGCGGCGTCGGAGAGGACCTGGCCGAGGGCGCGGAAGTCGGCGTCTCGGGGGGAGCCGGGGCGCCAGGCCAGCGCGAGGCTGCGCCAGCCGCCGGCGCCGTCGAGGGGGCGACGGTGGATGCCGGTGCCGGCGGTGATGCCGGCGTCGGCGGCGATTTTTGGCAGCAGGGTGAGGCCGAGTTGGCCGGCGACCATTTGGACGAGGGTGTGCAGGGAGGTGGCGGCGAAGGCGTCGTTGTTTTGGCGCAGGCGGCCGCAGGCGGCGAGTGCCTGGTCGCGCAGGCAGTGGCCGTCTTCGAGGAGGAGGAGGGTTTCGGTTTCCAGGGTGGCGGCGGGGATGCGGTCGAGCAGGGCGAGCGGGTGGCCTGGGGGCAGTGCGACGAGGAATTCGTCCTGGAGGATGGGGACGGAGTCGGCAGCGCCGCAGGCGCAGGGCAGGGCGAGGAGGAGGAGGTCGAGCTTGCCGGCTTCGAGGCCGGCGAGGAGGTGGTCGGTGGTGTCTTCGCGCAGGAACAGGCGGAGGTTGGGGAAGCGGGCGCGCAGGGCGGGCATGATGCGCGGGAGGAGGAAGGGGGCGATGGTGGGGATGACGCCGAGGCGCAGCGGGCCGGACATCGGGGCGCGGGCGGAGGAGGCGGCGTCGGTGATGGCGTCGAGCGCGATGAGGGCGGTGCGGGCGCGGGTGATGATTTCCTCACCCAGGCGGGTGAAGGCGACGTGTTTGCCGGCTTCGCGGTCGAGCAGGTCGGCGTTGAGGAGCTTTTCGAGTGCGATGATGCCGGCGGACAGGGTGGATTGGCTGACGGCGCAGGAGGCGGCGGCGCGGCCGAAATGGCGGTGCTCTGCCAGGGCGTCGAGATAGCGGAGCTGTTGCGGGGTGGCGAGGTGTTTCATCGGATTATTCGATCATAGGGGCTGCTTATATTGGCCGGGGTGATCGGATTTGGAAGTGGGGTAACGGCGGGCCGGCTGGGGGCGAATGGGGTTCAGGCGGTTTGGGAGGGTGGGATGCGCGGTGTGTTGGTGGCGGTGATGTTGGCCGTGGCGGGGCCGGCGATGGCGGAACCGGCGATGGCCGGCGGGCCGGTTGTGGTGGAGCTGTTCACCTCGCAGGGGTGTTCGAGCTGTCCGCCGGCGGATGCGGTGTTGCTGGAGTTGTCACGCGGGCGGGCGGATGTGCTGCCGTTGGCGTTTCATGTGACCTATTGGAATTCGTTGGGCTGGGCTGATCCGTTTTCGAGCGAGGCGGCGACGGCGCGGCAGAGATTCTATGCGCGGCATGTGGATGATCCGCAGGTCTATACGCCGGAGCTGGTGGTGCAGGGGACCAGGGCGGTGGTGGGGTCGGACCGTCGGGCGGTGCTGGCGGCGATCGCGGCGGTGCGGCCTGAGGGGCCGGCGCTGCGCGGGCGGCGTGCGGCGGGGGATGTGGTGGTGGATGTCGGTGCCGGGTCGGGGGTGGCGGATGTGCTGCTGGTGGGGTTCGACCGCGAGCATGTGACGCCGGTGGGGCGTGGCGAGAATGGCGGGCGGACGCTCACCGAGGGCAATATCGTGCGCGGCCAGGTGCGGGCCGGGGGGTGGTCGGGGGCCGCGGGGCAGGTGCGGGCGGCGGCGCCGGCGGGGGAGCGGGTGGCGGTGCTGGTGCAGCGGGCGGATGGGGTGATTTTGTCGGCGGCTTTGGTGCCCTAGCTTGCGCAGGGTGTGGCCGTGCCCCATTTTTCGGTGATGTGGTGGTTTCTGATTGCGATGGGTGTGTTGGCGCTGCCTGCGCAGGCGCAGGAGCGGCATGTGCTCACTGTGGTGAATGACAGTGCGGCGCCGATCGTGCGGCTGTTTGTGTCGCCGCCGAATGCGCCGGATTGGGGTGGCAATGCGTTGGAGGTCCCCGCGTTGCGGCCTGGTGACAAGGCGACGCTGCGGTGGCGGGGCATCTGTGTGTTCGATGTGCGCGTGGTGTTCGCCAGCCGCGCCGCCGAGGAGCGGCGGGGGATCGATCTGTGCGAACAGGGCGAGCTCTCGATCACCCCGGGCTGGACCGTTGCCCCGCTGGGCCCCTCCGAAAAGACCTGACTCTTTAGAGGTTTTTTGCTGCTTCCTTGTCAAAAAGGCAGCGCGTGTTTTCTGGCATGACGCGGTGATGCGGCGCGGCGCGACGGCGCGTCGCACCCGACAGCGGCGGCTTTTTGTTACGCTGCCCGATTGCGCATCGTTGTCGCGAGATCCCGCTCGATCAGCTCGGTGTCGGCCTGAAGCTGGGTGGCGACGACGCTTTGCCAGTCGGCGATGTCGATGACGCCGCCTGGGTTTTCGCGCAGGAGTTCGCGTTTGAGGAAGGGGAAGCCGAGGCAGAGCAGCGGGCGCCAGAGGTCGGAGGTGGGGTTGAGCGGCATGCGGCGGCCGGCGGCGCGCATGACGCGCTTGGTCTGGCGGGCCTGGGCGCTGTCTTCGTGCAGGTCGGCGGCGTCGGCCAGCTGGCGGGCGAGGATGGTGCGGTAGGCGAAGACGGCGCGGCAGCGCAGGCCGGCGCGCAGGAGGGACTGGGTGAGGCCGACCTCGTAGCGTTTGATGATGGCGTGTTTGGAGGGCAGCGGGCGGATGGAGGCCCAGAATGCGGCCCAGGCCGGCGAGGTGATGGCGGCGCGGTGGGCGAGCAGGAAGAAGGATTGCAGGTGGAAGCGGCGCTGCCAGCTTTCTGTGAGGCTCCACATGTCGGCCGCCGCCGGGTCCATCGCGGCGAGCAAAGGGGGCAGGGGGGCGAGCGGGCCGTAGAGGCTGTCGTTGCAGATGAGCAGGGATTGGGTGTCCGGCCGGGGCAGGGAGAGGGTGGCCATGGCGTCGGCCCAGGCGCCGAAATCGTAGCCGATGTTGCGGCGGACGAGGACGGCGGCACAGATGTCCTGCAGGGCGGCCATGGCGTCGGGCGTGAGGCTGCCGGAGTTGCTGACGAGGACGACGGAGAAGCCGGCGTCGGCGAGCTGTTCGAGCATCATGCGGGTGGTGGCGCGCAGGGTGCCGCGGCGTTCGTAGTGGGTGACCAGGGCGACGCGGGGGCCGAGCGGGATGCCGCCGGCGGGCCAGCGTTCGGTCACGCAGCGGCGCGGGCGGAGCCAGCCGAGCGGGGTGGTGAGCAGGGGCAGCAGGTCGGAGAAGATGAAAGCGCGGGTCAGGGAGAGCAGATATTGCAGGATGCGGATGATGGTCATGGCCTGGCCTCGCTCGTGCCCGTGAGGGGCGGCTCGGGGGGCGGGGTGTCGCGGCCGAGGGCCTTGTCGGCGCGGGAGGCGGCCGCCTTCACCGGGGGGAGCTGGCTGGCGGCGGGTGGGATCGGGGTGCGGGCGCGGGCGGCGATGTCGTGCGGGACCTGGTCGGGGTCGAGGCCGGCGGTGAGGCGTTGGGCGAGGGTGGTGGCGGCGGGTTCGCCCTCTAGGCGGGCGGTCTGATCGAGTTCGCCGCGCACGCAGGACCAATGGAGCGGATGGGCGCGGGGCAGGCTGTCGCGCAGGGCGGCGAACAGGGCCAGCGCGGCCTTGGGGTCGGTGCCGGCGCGGGCGGCGAGCACCGCCTGGGCGAAGCGCACGGTGATGGCTTCCTCGGCCGGCGCGTCGGGCAGGTGGGTGTGGATGTCGGCGGCGTGGGCGAAGGCGGTGGCGATGTCGGGCCGGCCTTGCAGGGCGAGGCGGACGAACTGGTCGCGCGCGCGCTGGGGCCAGATGGCGGCGAGGTCGGGCGGCATGTGGGCGAGGTCGCTTCTGGCGGCGAGGAAGCCGGTGAGCAGGCCCTGGGCGGCGGTGGCGGGGTCGGCGAGGCGGTCGCTGGCCTGGATCAGGCCCTGCAGGGCGGCCCAGAAGGTGTCGGCCGGGCCGGGCACCGGGTCGGTGGGGGCGGGGCGCAGGCTGGCGAGCGCGCGGACGAAGCGGCGGCGGGCGAGGTGGAGATCGCCGCCGGGGCGCATCTCCAGCACGGCGAGCGCGAAGGTGGCGTCGATTTCGGCGCGGTCGAGCGGGACGTTGGCGCGGGCGGGCTGCTGGGCGAAGGCGGCCTGGTCGTAGCCCTCGCGGCGGGCGAGGGTGAGGGCCTCGGTGAGGCGCTCGACATTGACCAGCGCGACCAGGGTGCGCAGGCGGGCGGCGCGGATGGCGGCGGCGTCGGCGGGATGGGCGTTGGTCAGGCGGTCGAGCCGGGTGAGCACGTCCGGCGCGCCGGCGAGTGTGTCGGCGATGATGGCGGTGACCGCCGGGCCGTGCGGGTCGAGCGCCGCGCTGGTCGGTGGTGGGGCGGTCATGTGCCTCCGCCCGGTTCTTGTGGTGGGAGTTCTGGTGCGGCGGGTTCTGGTGCGGCGAGTTCGGGCACGCGGGCGAGCAGGTCCATGGTGAGTTCGGCGCGGCGTGCCCAGAGCGCGTGGTACCAGTCGACGCGCTGCTGCACCTGGCTGGCGAGCATGCGGTGCTGGACGATGTCGGCGCGGGCGCGGTCGGCGATATCGCGGGCGATGGTGGGGTCGGCCAGCACCTGCATCAGGCGGGCCTGCATCTGCGCGGCGTCGGCGACGATGAAGCCGGTTTGGCCGTCGGTGAT
>CAIVDX010000011.1 GCA_903904805.1 uncultured Rhodospirillales bacterium | reverse complement strand
GCTCGACGAGCAGGGCCGCAAGATGAGCAAGTCGCTCGGCAACGTCACCGCCCCGCAGCAGGTGATCGACCAGTACGGCGCCGACATCCTCCGCCTGTGGGTGATGAGCTCCGACACATCCGACGATCTGCGCATCGGCAAGGAAATCCTCAAGCAGCAGGCCGAACTCTACCGCCGCCTGCGCAACTCCCTGCGCTGGCTGCTCGGCGCGCTCGATGGCTACAGCGACGCCGAAGCGGTGCCCTACGAGCAGATGCCCGAGCTTGAGCGGCTGATGCTGCATCGGCTCACCGAGCTTGATGCTCTCGTGCGCAACGCCGCCATTTCCTATGACTGGACCGGCGTCTATCCCGCCATCCATGCCTTCTGCGCGGGCGATCTCTCGGCGCTGTATGTCGATGTGCGTAAGGATGCGCTCTATTGCGACCGCACCGATTCGTTGCGTCGCCGCGCCGCCCGCACCGTGATCGACTGGCTGGCGCGCTGCCTCACCATCTGGCTCGCCCCGGTGCTGGTGTTCACCGCCGAAGATGCCTGGACATCGCGCTTCGGCGAAGGCTCCAGCGTGCATCTGCAGGATTTCCCGGTGCTGCCGGCGCAGTTCCGCGACGACGCGCTCGCCGCCCGCTGGGACCGGCTGCGCACGCTGCGCCGCGAGGTCACCGGCGCGATCGAGATCGCCCGGCGCGACGGGTTGATCGGCGCCTCCCTGCAGGCCGCGGTGAACCTGCCGCTCGCACCCGATGATCGCGATCTGCTCTCCGATCCCGACTGGGCGGACCTGGCCATCGTGTCGCATCTGCGCACCAGCACCGACCTGCACGCCACGCCCGGCACCACCAGCCCGCTGGTCGCCGCCGCCGAGGGCACGAAATGCGCACGCTGCTGGCGCGTTCTGCCCGAAGTCGGTTCGCTGCCGACGCACACCAGCCTATGCATCCGCTGCGCCGATGCGGTCGACAGCGGAATGGTCGGGCGCGCCTGCGCATGAGCCCCCGCGCCCTCGGCCTGCTCGCCGCCCTGCTGGTGCTGGCGGCCGATCAGGCCAGCAAGGCGTGGATTCTCTACGGCATCGATCTCCCCGCGCTCGGCCGCATCGATCTGCTGCCGGTCCTCAGCCTGACGATGGTGTGGAATCACGGCGTCACCTTTGGCCTGCTGCAGGCCACCGGCACCGCCGGACCGATCATCCTCGCCGCCATCGCCGCCGCCGTCGTGGCCGCCCTCGCGCTGTGGTTGTGGCGCGCCGACCGCCCCCTGGTCGCCATCGCGGTCGGCGCGATTTCCGGAGGTGCCATCGGCAATGTCATCGACCGGCTGCGCTTCGGCGCGGTGGTGGATTTCATCCATGCCCATGTTGGCGCCTGGAGCTGGTATGTGTTCAATGTCGCCGACGCCGCCATCGTCTGCGGTGTCGCCGCCCTGGTGCTGGACAGTCTCCGCCCGGCGCGGCACATCTCTGCGCCACCGTCCCCGAAGCTGCCGACACCCTGATTGTCTGGAACAACAACGCCATGAAATCCCGCCTTCTGCTGCTGCTGCCGCTGGCTCTCGGTGCCTGTTCCTCCGGTGACCAGACCCTGCGCACCTTCGGCCTGGTGCGTGACGCGCCGGACGAATTCCGCGTCACCACCCGCGCGCCGCTCTCGGTACCGCCCGACTTCGCCCTGCGCCCGCCGATCCCCGGCGCGCCGCGCCCGCAGGAACTCACCCAGCGCGACCAGGCGCAGCTCAGCCTGGTGCCGGATGCCGCCACCGCCGCCCCGGCGCCGCGGAACCTCTCGCCCGGCCAGCAGGCCCTGCTCGAGCAGGCCGGCGCCCCACCGCCCAAGGACATCCGCGACCGCCTGGACGCCGACGCCGCGCTCGACAAGGACCCAACGCTGACCGATCGCCTGACCTTCTGGAAAACCCCCGACCATACCGTGGTGGTTGACCCGACCCAGGAATCCCAGCGCCTGCGCCAGAATGCCGCGCTCGGCGCCCCCACCATCTCGGGCGACACGCCGATCATCCAGCCCAAAAAGGCCGGCTGGCTCGGCAGTTTGTTCTAGGATTGGGCTAACCGACTCGGCCCCCCCCGGCGGTATAGTCGCCGCCATGCCCGACGCGCTGCCCCCTTCGGCCCCACCTGCCATCCGGCTGCTGCCGCATCATCTGGTCGATCGCATCGCCGCCGGCGAGGTGATCGCACGGCCGGCCGCCGCGCTGAAAGAGCTGGTGGAAAACGCCCTGGATGCCGGCGCGCGCCGCATCGCCATCTCGCTCAGCGATGGCGGCGTCACCCGCATCGAGGTGATCGATGACGGTGCGGGCATGTCCGCCGCCGATCTCGCGCTCGCCGTGCAGCGCCACGCCACCTCCAAACTGGCCGACGATCAGCTCGTGCGCATCACCACGCTGGGCTTCCGCGGCGAGGCGCTGCCCAGCATCGGTGCGGCCGCGCGCCTGGCCATCCCCTCCCGCCCGCACGCCGCCGACCCTGCCAGCCGCATCACCGTCGAGGGCGGCGTGGTCAGCGCGGTCGGCCCTGCCGCCGGTGCGCCGGGCACCGCGGTCAGCGTGTCCGACCTGTTCTTCGCCACCCCCGCGCGGCGCACATTCCTCAAATCCACCCGCGCAGAGGCCGACGCCGCCGAACTCGCCGTCCGTCGCCTCGCCTTCGCCGCGCCCGAGGTGGCCTTCAGCCTGGTGAGCGACGGCCGCACGCTGTTCGACCTGCCCGCCCAGGAGCGCCCGGCCCGCGTTGCCGCCCTGCTCGGCCCGCAGACCGAGGGCGCGCTGCTGCCGGTGCTGGCCAGCCGCGAGCTGCCCGGCGGCACCGCCACCCTGTCAGGCTTCGCCGCCGCCCCCTCCGCCACCCGCGCCTCCGCCGCCGCGCAGAGCCTGGTGGTGAATGGCCGGCCGGTCGCCGACCCCGTCCTGCGCACCGCCATCCGCGTCGCCTATCGCGACGTGATCGAGGCCGGCCGCCACGCCGTCGTCGCCCTCTGGCTCGACATGCCGCCCGAGGAACTCGACGTGAATGTGCATCCCACCAAGGCCGAGCTGCGCTTCCGCGACCCGAATGAGGTGCGCGGCCTGGTGATCAGCGGTCTCCGCGCCGCGCTGGGTGGCGGCGCCGGCCTCGCGCCCACCCGCCCGGTGCTCGGCGGCTACACCCCGCGCCCATCGCTCCAGTTCCACCGCCCATCAGGCCTGCCACCTGGCTTGGGATACGGCGGCCTTGCGGAAGCCTCGCTTCCCCTGCACGCCCCGCCAGCCGCCCGCATCCTGCCTTCGCCGCCGCCCGCCCCCGCCGACCACCCGCTGGGCGCCCCGCTGGCCCAGCTGCTCGACACCTACATCCTCGCCGTCTCCGCCGACGGCGCGCTGGTGCTGGTGGACCAGCACGCCGCGCATGAACGCCTCACCCACGAGGCCCTGCGCGACCAGTACCTGTCCGGCGCGGTGCGCACCCAGCCCCTGCTGCTGCCCGCCGTCGTCGATCTCGCCCCTGCCGACGCCGCCCGCCTGCTCGACCGCGCCGACGACCTCGCCCGGCTGGGCCTGGAGATCGAAAGCTTCGGCCCGGGTGCGATCCTGGTGCGCGCCCTGCCCGCCGTGCTGGGGGCCGCCGACCCCGCCCCGCTGCTGCGCGACATGGCCGACGAACTGGCCGAGCAGGGCGAGGCCACCGCGCTGGATGCCCGCCTGGACGCCGTGATCGCCCGCCTGGCCTGCCACGGCTCCATCCGCGCCGGCCGCCGCCTCGATGCCACCGAAATGGACGCGCTGCTGCGCCGCATGGAGGCCACGCCCCGCGCCGCCACCTGCAGCCATGGCCGGCCCACCTTCCTGCGCCTCTCACGCACCGACATCGAACGCCTGTTCGGCCGCGCCTGATGCGGCTACACCCCCGCCCATGAGCCAGCCCGCCCCCACGCTGCAATCGATGACCGGCTTCGCCCGCAGCGAGGGCATCGCCGAGGGCCTGGCCTGGGCCTGGGAACTCCGCTCGGTGAACGGCCGCGGCCTGGATCTCCGCCTGCGCCTGCCTACTGGCTTCGAGGCGCTGGAGCCTGCCACCCGCACCGCCCTGCAGGCCGCCTTCAAGCGCGGCAATGTCAGCGCCAACCTCACCATCCGCGCCGAGGCCGCCCCGGCCCTCGCCCCCGACCCCGCGGCCCTGGAACAGGTTCTCACCCTCGCCCTCGACCTCGCCCGCCGCATTCCCGGCGCCCCGGTGCCGCGCGCCGAAGCCCTGCTCGCCCTGCCCGGCGTGCTGCGCCCCGCCACGGCGGAGGTCAGCGAGACCACCCGCGCCACCCAATCCGCCGCCATCCGCGCCGGTCTGGACGACGCCATCGCCGGCTTGCGCGACAGCCGCGCCGCCGAGGGCGCCAGGCTCGGCCAGGTGCTGTCCGCCCTGCTCGCCGAGATCACCACCCTGCGCGCCACCGCCGCCGAGCAGGCCGCCGGCCAGCCCGAGGCGCAGCGCGCCCGCATGCTGGAGAACCTCGCCGCCCTGCTGGAGGGCCAGAGCCTTCCCGAAGACCGCATCGCGCAGGAGGTCGCCCTGCTCGCCTCCCGCTCGGATGTGCGCGAGGAACTCGATCGCCTCTCCGCCCATATCGAGGCCGCGCACGCATTGCTCGCCGAGGCCGTCGCGGTCGGCCGACGGCTTGATTTCCTGGTGCAGGAATTCAACCGCGAGGCCAACACGCTGTGCAGCAAATCCGCCGCGCTGAGCCTCACCGACACCGGCCTGCGCCTGAAGGCCGCGATCGAGCAGCTGCGCGAACAGGTCCAAAACCTTGAGTAGCGCCCTGCATCGTCGCGGCCTGTGCTTCGTGCTCGCCGGCCCGTCGGGCGGTGGCAAATCCTCCATCACCCGCGCGATGCTCACCCGCGAACGCGATGTGGAACTCTCCATCAGCGTCACCACCCGCGCCGCACGTGCCGGTGAGATCCACGGCACG
>CAIVDX010000010.1 GCA_903904805.1 uncultured Rhodospirillales bacterium | reverse complement strand
GTTCCACCGCTCCCGTGAAGGAGGGGCTTGCCGGCACCGCGAACGACCTGATCGTTGTCGGCGGCGCGCATGGGGCCCAGTCGCCGACGAATTTCTCCCGCTACACGCTCGACGGCACCTATATCGGCCAGATCCCGGTGAACCTCACGCCGTATGGTGGTGGGATCGGCAATGTCGTCCTCACGCCGGATGGCCGTTACGCCTACGCGCCCATGGAAACCGGCGGCTATATCGTCAAGATCGATCTGTCGAACGGGGCGGTGGTTGCCAGCTACGCGTTCACCGGTGCGCATGACGTGGCGATCGCCGCGAACGGCAATATCTATGCGGCGAATTACAGTGCCACGTCACCGCAGATCATCGAACTGGATTCGAATCTGGATTCGAGTTCGCTGCATGTGCTCGCATCGGCCAACCCCACCGGTGTCTCCGGCTCATTCCGCCCGACCGGCATTTCGGTGGCCCCGAACGGGTCGCTCTATGTCGATGACAACACCTCCGGCGGCCATGACAGTGTGCTGAACTACAGCATCAGCTATCCTGGCGGGGTGCCGATGGCGACATATAATTCAGCGCTGAGCTATATCGGCAGCAGCACGAACAACGCGCTTGAGTTCACCTTCGGCAACAATATCGGCCCCGATGGCAAGGTGTATATCGCGGCACTTGGCGGCGGCGGCGCGGGCGGCTTCAGCACCGCGTCCGGCTATGTCGACGGTGTCTATGCGTTCACGCCCGGTGGGTCGACGCCCGCGACGTCACTGGTGGTCGCCGGCTTCACTGAAAAGTCCGGTCCGGCCGCGAGCGATGGCCTGACGGCGCCGAAATACCTTGAGTTCACCAGCAACTTCATCACCTCGAATGATGCCGGCGTGCCGGAACCGGCCAGCGCCGCGGTGCTTGCCGCCGCGCTGGTCGGTCTTGGGGTGCTCAAGCGGCGCAAAGGCAAAGGCCGCGTTCGCGCGGCGGACTGAGGCGGCTCAGAGCCCGGTGATCACGGTGCCGGTGGTGGTTTCGACCGTCACCAGTTCGTCCTTCACGCCGCGCACGCCGGGGAGGTTCTCGGCGATCACCCGCAGCGCCCAGCGCTCACGGTCGTCGTCGATGATGCCGCTCAGTGTCACCACCGCGTCGGTCACGCTGATCTCCAGCCCGATCTTCGGCGCCCAGCCTTCGGCAGCGATCACCTTTTTGAAGGCCGCGAGCATCGCATCGTCGCTCTCCGGCGCCTCGGTGGCGACCGCATCGAGGGCCGCTAGCAGCGGTCGCAGCAGATCGGCGCGGCTGATGATGCCGACCAGCGTGTCGCCGCGCTCCACCGGCACCCGCTTTATCCGGTGCTTCTCCATCAGCTGCACCACCTCGTCGAGCGGGGTGGCCTCGCCCACCGTCACCGCGTCGATGGTCATCAGATCCTCGATGCGGCGCGCGTGGCTGCGCACGTAGCTCTCGGCGCCGCGACCAGGCCCGCGCAGGAACGACAGCCAGCCCGAGCGCTGCTTTTCGGTGCCGAGCTCCACCCGGCGCAGCAGGTCGCCCTCGGTGACCACGCCCACCAGCTTGCCCGCGGAATCCACCACCGGCAGCCCGCTGATATGCAGGTCCAGCATCAGCCGGATCGCCGCCCGCACGGCTGTGCCCGGCGGCACGGCGCGAACCTGTTTGGTCATGACATCGGCGGCTTTCATCGGACGATCCTCCTCGTTGACAGCCGGATCATCGGGCATCGTGCCCCGCTCCGGCCTTGTCTTATATCAACGCGCCACTTCCTGGCGTTTTGGCGTCACAATTGTGTGAGATCGGGCGTGTGAGATCGGGCGTGTGAGATCGGGGGGGGGGCGCGAGCTCAGCCGGTGGCCGGCCGGCGATTGACGATCGCCACCCCGGTGGCGGTGAGTGCGACCCCCAGCATCGCCAGGGCGCTGAGGGATTCGCCGAACACCATCCAGGCGATCAGCGCGGTGGTGGGCGGCACCAGGAAGAACAGGCTGGCGAGCCGGGCCGCCGCCCCCGCGCGGATCAGCCCCAGCAGCAGCAACACCGCGCCGATCGAGAGCACCAGCGTGAGAAAGCACAGCGCGAAGATGAACTCGCCGGTCCAGCGCACATGCATGTCCTCGGTGAGCAGTGCCACGGGCAGAAACACGCACAGGCTGGCGCAATACTGGATCAGCGCGCTCACCCGCAGATCGATCTGGGTGACGTGCCGCTTCTGATAGATGGTGCCGAAGGTGATGCCGAGCAGCGCGACCACCGCGAAGCCCAGTCC
>CAIVDX010000009.1 GCA_903904805.1 uncultured Rhodospirillales bacterium | reverse complement strand
TGACTGGGGCAATCACTCGACGGGCTTTGCTTGCGGCTCCGCTGCTCATCGCGGCAGGGCCGAAGGACGCGGCGGATCTGGCGCGGGTGTCGGCCTATCTGAACGGTTTGCGCAGCCTGAAGGCATCGTTCATTCAGGCGACGGATGCGGGGCAGATCTCGCGCGGCACCGCCTGGCTGGTGCGGCCGGGGCGGATGCGGTTCGAATATGATCCGCCCTCGCCGGTGCTGCTGGTGGCCGGCTACGGGCTGCTGGTGTTCCACGACAAGCAGCTGGACCAGACCACCAACATCCCGCTCAGCCGCACCCCGCTGGGCATCCTGCTGGCCGACAAGATCGATCTGGCCGACGGCGCGCTGCAGATCCTCGAGGTCAGCCATGATTCCGGCCTGCTCAGCGTGAGCGTGACGCGTGCGGAGAATCCCGGGGAGGGGTCGCTGACGCTGATCTTCCGCGACCAGCCGCTTCAACTGGTGCAGTGGATTGTCACCGACGCCCAGCGGCGGCAGACGCGGGTGGCGCTGAGCAATATCCAGCTCGGTGGGACCTATCCGGACAGCATGTTCACCTATGTGGTTCAATAAATCAGGCCGAGTTACAATTCGGAGACGATTTTTCTCCGCCGACTCGGCCACATGGCCTTCAATTTGCCTGAGTGATGCGCGAAGCTGAGGTTTGAGGCGGTGGGCAGGGTGCCCGGCGCCGCACCATGTTGGATTCGAGAACGCAGATGAAGCCGCTGATCGGCATCTCCTGTTGTCGCAAATTGTTCGGCCCGTTCGGCATGCCGAACCATGCCGCGTCCGACACCTATGTCCGCGCGGTGGACCAGCTGATCGGCGGCGTGCCGGTGCTGCTGCCGGCCAACGGTGGTGCGGCGGACATCCATACGCTGCTGCGCCGGCTCGATGGCATCATCCTCACCGGCAGCCGCTCGAACGTGCAGCCGGAACTGTATGGCGGCCCGCCGCATGCCGAGGGCACGCCGGAGGACGAGTTTCGCGACGGCGTGACGCTGCCGCTGATCCGCGCGGCGGTGCATGAGGGCGTGCCGATCCTGGCGATCTGCCGTGGCTTTCAGGAGCTGAATGTCGCGCTCGGCGGCAGTCTGCACCAGAGGCTGCAGGATCTGCCGGGCAGGATCGACCACTCCACCCCGATGCAGCCCAGCGCGCGGGTGCGCACGGCGAAGGCGCACATGATCGCGATCACCCCGGGCAGCTGGCTGCATCGCCTGGCCGGGGTCGTGCAGGTGCCGGTGAATTCGCTGCATAATCAGGGGATTGATCGTCTCGCCGCGGGGCTCATTGTCGAGGCGGTGGCGCCGGACGGCACCATCGAGGCGGTGCGCGCGCCGGCCAGCCCGTTCGCCATTGGTGTGCAGTGGCATCCGGAGAATGATCACGACCGCGATCCGCTCTCGCGGCGGATTTTCGAGGCGTTCGCCGAGGCGGTGCGGGTGCGGGCGGGCGCCCCCGCGATGGCACTGGCCGCAGATTGACGAGACCCGCTGCGCGATAGGCCCGCGAGTCTGCCCTTGCGGTCGTGGCCCCGGCGCGCTACATCGCCGTCGTTCCCCTACAATCTCATCGGATTGGAGAGGTGGCCTTCGCGGGCCGCCCCATACTGCTTTGACCATCGACCGCCCACGCCACTCCGGCCTTGAGGCCCGCATCGACGACCTGATCACCCCCACGCTGGAGGATCTGGGCTACGAGCTCGTGCGCGTCGCGGTCACCGGCAAGGACAACCCGACCATCCAGATCATGGCGGACCGGGCCGATGGCGCGGTGTTCGGCATCGAGGATTGCGAGGCGATCAGCCATGCGGTTGGCGCGGTGCTGGATGTGGATGACCCGATCAAATCGGCCTGGACGCTGGAGGTCAGCTCCCCGGGCATCGACCGGCCGCTGACGCGGATCAAGGATTGGAACCGCTTCGCCGGCCATCAGGCGCGGGCGGAATTGCTGATTCCGCTTGACGGGCGCAAGCGTTTTGTCGGCATCGTGCTGGGCGCCGACGCCACCCATGCCCGCCTGCGGCTGGAGGATGGATCCGATGTCGCCTTGCCGCTGGCCGATCTGCGCCGCGCCCGCCTGATCCTGACCGATGCGTTGATCGAAGCCACCCAACTGCACACGCCTGAACAGCCCAACTGAATCATAACGAGGCCCACATGGACACCGCTGTTGCCCGCCCCGAACTTCTGCTGGTCGCCGATGCCGTCGCGCGCGAGAAATCGATCGATCGCGACGAGGTGCTCGAGGCGATGGAGCAGGCCATCCAGAAGGCCGGCCGCGCCAAGTACGGCCAGGAGAAGGACATCCGCGCCACCATCGATCGCCGCACCGGCGATGTGCGGCTGTCGCGCTGGACCGAGGTGATCGAGGGCGCGCCGGAGAACGAGGAAACGCAGATCCCCGTGCATATCGCGCGCAAGTTCAAGCCGGAGATCAATGTCGGCGAGTTCATCGTCGATCCGCTGCCGCCGATCGACTTCGGCCGCATCGCCGCGCAGACCGCCAAGCAGGTGATCGTGCAGCGCGTGCGCGAATATGAGCGGCGCAAGCAGTATGAGGAATTCAAGGATCGCGTCGGCGAGATCATCAACGGCGTGGTCAAGCGCACCGAGTACGGCAATCTGATGGTCGAGCTCGGCAAGGCGGAGGCGCTGCTGCGTCGCGACGAGCTGATCCCGCGTGAGAGTTTCCGCAACGGCGACCGCGTGCGTGCCTATATCTACGATGTGCGCGAGGAGCCGCGCGGGCCGCAGATCTTCCTGTCGCGCACGCATCCTGGGTTTCTGGCGAAGCTGTTCGCGCAGGAAGTGCCGGAAATCTATGACGGCATCATCGAGATCAAGGCGGTGGCGCGTGACCCTGGCAGCCGCGCGAAGATGGCGGTGATCTCGCGTGACAGCTCGATCGACCCGGTTGGCGCGTGCGTGGGCATGCGCGGCAGCCGCGTGCAGGCCGTTGTGCAGGAATTGCAGGGCGAGAAGATCGACATCATTCCCTGGAGCGCGCAGGCCGCGACCTTCGTGGTGAATGCGCTGGCCCCCGCCGAAGTCACCAAGGTGGTGATGGATGAAGAGGCCGGGCGTGTTGAAGTGGTGGTGCCGGATGACCAACTCTCGCTCGCTATTGGCCGGCGCGGGCAGAATGTGCGCCTGGCGAGCCAGCTGACGCGGTGGGACATCGACATTCTGACCGAGGCCGAGGAAAGCGAGCGCCGGCAGGAAGAGTTCCGCCGTCGCACCGGGCTGTTTGTCGAGGCGCTGGATGTGGACGACGTGATCGCCGGGCTGCTGGTGACCGAGGGCTTCAACACGATCGAGGAGCTCGCCTTCTCGCCGCTGGAAGAGCTGGCTGATATCGAAGGCTTTGACGAGGACGTGGCCGCGGAGCTGATCCGCCGTGCCGAGGCGCACCTGGTGGCGCGCGATGCTGAACTTGATACGAAACGACAGGAGTTGGGTGTGACCGACGAAGTGGCCTCGATGGAAGTGTTCACGCCGGCGATGCTGGTGGCGCTTGGCGAGAAGGGCGTGAAGACGCTGGATGATCTGGCCGATCTGGCCAGCGACGAGCTGATCGAGATTGTTGGTGAGGACGCGATGACCGAGGACACCGCGAACGCGGTGATCATGGCCGCGCGCGCTCATTGGTTCGCCGACGACGCTCCGGCGGCTGGCTGAGGCGGGACGGCGGATCGCGGAGACAGATCACGACCGACCCGGAGATTCTGACGCCGGACGAGGATGATGAGCAGGCCGAGGAGCGTGGGCCGCTGCGGCGCTGCGTCGTCTCGCGTCTGTCGCAGCCGAAGGAGGCGATGATCCGCTTTGTCATCGCACCTGACATGCGTGTGGTGCCTGATCTGGCGCAGCGTTTGCCGGGACGGGGAATCTGGTTGTCCGCGCGGGGGGATGTGTTAGAAACCGCCCGGGCTCGCGGCATCTTTGCGAAAGTCGCGCGTGCGCCCGCCATCGCCCCGGCCGATCTGCTGGAGCAGGTGCGGGCGGGTCTGGTTCGCCGGATCATCGAGCATCTGGGCCTTGCGCGGCGTGCCGGGCAGGCTGTCGGCGGCTTCGTGAAGGCGCGGTCCTGGCTGGAGTCTGGTCGGGCCGGGCTGATCGTGCAGGCGCTGGATGCCAGCCCGGACGAATGTGCCCGGCTGTTGGCCGGCAAGACTATTCCGGCAGTGTCGCCACTGCCGGCATCAGACCTGGGAGCGGCGTTCGGCCGTGACCATCTGGTGCATGTGGCGATCGCGCATGGCCGGCTGGCCGAGGCGTTGAAGATTGAGACTGGGCGGCTCGCGGGACTGTCCGCGAGATGATGGTTCTTCCGGCTCCGCCGGACGATAAGATTGAACGGATTGGTATATGAGCGACGGCAACGAACAGGACGCGGCCAAGGGGCGGCTCTCACTGCGCCCGGCGGGACGGCTCGAATTGGGCCGCACCGTCGATGCGGGGTCGGTGAAGCAGAGCTTCAGCCATGGCCGGACAAAGGTGGTGCAGGTGGAGGTGCGCAAGAAGCGCGTGCCCACGCCAGGCGCTGCGCCTGTCGTCGCGCCGCCGACGCTGACCACCACCGTCGCCAGCCCCGCAGCGCCCGTCGCGCCGCCGACCAGCGCCACCGCGGCGCCGTCCGCTTTGGCGCCCAGCGCGCCCGCGGCTCCGGCGGTGAGCGCTGCCGCACCGGCCGCATCAGCGCGG
>CAIVDX010000008.1 GCA_903904805.1 uncultured Rhodospirillales bacterium | reverse complement strand
CGCCCCTGGCGGCGGCGGCCGCTGCTCGGCGATCGCCCCGCCCTGCAGGTCATGCCACCAGCCGATCGGATCAACCTCGGGGGCTGAACACCCCGTCAGAACAGCCGCACAGACCAGCGACAGCATGGCTTGAACCGGCCGCGCGCCATCTCTACCGTCCTGTTCCCGAAGCCGACCCATGCGCCCACGCCCACCCTCAACCGAGCCCATCCTAGCGTGGCGCGGGGTCCGGCACCAAACCGGCGCGGACGGAACGCCCACAATGAATCAGGCCCACACACCGGGCCACGAGGATAGCCAGCACCATGGCCGACCAGCCCACCACCGACCCGCATGATTTCCGCCTGCCCGACCCCGGCGCCCTCGGCCGCTCGATGGCCGACATCGCCGAGCGCTCGCAGCGCATCGTCGGCGACTGGCTCAAGCGCCAGTCGCACGAGGCGCCGCATCTGGATCCGCTGAACATCGGCAACGCCTTCCTGGAAATGACCGCCAGGCTGATCACCAACCCCACCCAGCTGCTGCAGGCGCAGATCGGCTTCTGGCAGGACTACATGACGCTGTGGCAGAACACCACGCGTCGCATGCTGGGCATCGATGCCGAGCCGGTGATCAATTCCGAACCCGGCGACAAGCGCTTCAAGGACGCCGCCTGGAACGATTCCGAGGTGTTTGACTTTATCAAACAGTCCTACCTGCTCTCGGCCCGTTTCTTCCAGGATGTGGTCAAGCACGTCGATGGGCTCGATGCGAAGACGGCGCAGAAGGTGGATTTCTACACCCGCCAGTTTGTCGACGCGATGAGTCCGTCAAACTTCGTGCTCACCAACCCCGAAGTGCTCCGCCGCACCGCTGAATCCGGCGGCGAGAACCTCATCAAGGGCCTCAACAACCTGCTCTCCGACCTTGAACGCGGCCGCGGCAAACTCTCCATCCGCATGACCGACATGGACGCCTTCAAGCTCGGCGAGAACATCGCGATCACGCCCGGTTCGGTGATCTACCAAAACAAACTGATGCAGCTGATCCAGTATGCGCCCAGCACCGACACGGTGCTGAAACGCCCGCTGCTGATCGTGCCGCCCTGGATCAACAAATTCTACATTCTCGATCTGCGCGCGAAGAACAGCTTCATCCGCTGGGCCGTGGCCCAGGGCCACAGCGTATTCGTGATCTCCTGGGTCAACCCCGACGAACACCTGGCCGAGGAAGGCTTCGAGAGCTACATGCGCAACGGCGTGCTCGATGCGCTCGATGCAATCGGTGCGGCCACCGGCGAAAAACAGGTCAACGCCATCGGCTATTGCCTGGGCGGCACGCTGCTGGCCACCACGCTCGCCTGGATGGCCCGCCGCGGCGACAAGCGCGTCGCCTCCGCCACCTTCTTCACCACCATGCTCGATTTCACCGAGGCTGGTGAACTCGGTGTCTTCATCGACGAGGAACAGCTCTCCCTGCTCGAGGAGAAGATGCACAAGCACGGCTATCTCGAGGGCGACGAGATGGCCACCACCTTCAACATGCTGCGCGCCAACGATCTGATCTGGTCATTCGTGGTGAACAACTACCTGATGGGCAACGAACCATTCCCGTTCGACCTGCTCTACTGGAATGCCGATTCCACCCGCATGCCCGCACGCATGCACAGCTTCTATCTGCGCCAGATGTATCAGCAGAACCAGCTGATCGAGCCCGACGCGCTGACCCTGCTCGGCGAGCCGATCGACCTGCGCCGCATTGGCGTGCCGACCTACTTCCTGTCCACCCGCGAGGATCATATCGCGCCTTGGCGCTCGACCTATCGCGGTGCCAGGCTGATGGCGGGCAAGACCCGCTTCGTGCTCGCCGCCTCCGGCCACATCGCCGGCGTGGTGAACCCGCCGGAGGCCGGCAAATACAGCCACTGGCTCAACCCCGACCTGCCTGAAACCGCCGATGAATGGTTCGCCGGCGCCACCGAAATGGCCGGCTCATGGTGGTCGGACTGGAACCGCTGGGTCAGTGCGCTGGCGCCCAAAACGGTGCCGGCGCGGGCGCCGAAGACTGTGATCGAGGCCGCTCCCGGAAGTTATGTGCAGGTCAGGGCGGAGGCTACGTAAGCGCGTTCTTTTTTGAATGAAGGAACATCCCTCTCGTCCTGACCGCGCAGTCAGTTGACCGCTTGCGCATTGGCCCCCCGATTGCTTTGATACCGCCATCGCACTCCTAGGGGACCCACTGATGCCTGACCTTCCGCTCACCATCGCCGTTGGCAATTACGACCGCACCAAGGGCATCATCGATGGCCGCGTGAAGGTGGAAGGCTGCTCGGTCAGCTGTTTCCCGCTCTATCCCGAGGAAATCTTCTTCCGCACCTTCCGCTACGGTGAGTTCGATGTCTCCGAACTCTCGTTCAGCTCCTATATCCGCATGGTTGCCCAGGGCACCTGCGATTATATCGGTATTCCAGCCTTCGTCTCGCGCATCTTCCGCCATTCGGGCATCTACGTGCGTGAGGGCTCGGGCATCACCAAGCCGGAGGATCTGATCGGCAAGCGCATCGGCGTGCCGGAATATCAGATCACCGCGGTGGTCTGGATCCGCGGCATGCTGCAGCACGTCTATGGCGTGGACCCGAAATCGTGCCATTGGCGCAACGGCGGCCAGGAGCAGCCCGGCCGTGCCGAACGCACCCCGCTCGCGCCCATTCCCGGCCTCGATCTCGTCCCGCTTGAGCCGCATCAGACACTGGTCGACATGCTGCGCGATGGCGAACTGGATGCGCTGTTCACCGCCCGCCCGCCCAGCTCCTTCCTGAAGGGCGAGCCGCACATCAAGCGCCTGTTCTCCGACGTGCGCGGCGCCGAGCAGCACTATTGGCGCGAGCATCAGCTCTTCCCGATCATGCATCTGGTCGGCATCAAAAAGAGCCTGGTCGAGGCGCATCCCTGGTTGGCCACCAGCGTCTACAAGGCATTCTGCGAAGCCAAGGACATCGCCACCCGCGACCTGCACGATGTGAACGCGCTGATCACCACTCTGCCCTGGGTCGATGAGGAGGCGCGCGCCACCGAGGCGCTGATGGGCAAGGATTTCTGGCGCTACGGCGTGCATGAAAGCGCACGCGAGATCGAAGCGCTGACCAGCTACGCCTACGAACAAGGCCTCACCGCCCGCAAGGTCGGCATCGAGGAATTGTTTGCCCGCAGCACCTACGAGGTCTCCAAAGTCTAAACGCGTTTTGCTTCTTTTTTTGCAACGAAGAAGCCCTTGCCTTCCTCTGGAGTTCTCAATGCACAGCACGATCATCGGCGGCGCCATGCTGCCCCACGCGCCGCAATTCTTCACCATGCCTCCCACCGAGGATGTCGAGAATGTGCAGCGTGTGCGCGACGTCGCCGCCGAGATCGGGCAGAAATTGCGGGCACTCAATCCCGACCTCTGGATCATCTTCTCCAACGATCACGCGGAGCAGTTCTTCCACCAGGTCGCCCCAGCCTTCACCGTGCATGTCGGCGGCGAGGCCACCGGCTCATTCTCAGGGCGCGAGTTCCGCTGGCAGATCCCCGGCGACATCGGGCTTGCCATCGTGCGTGACCTCTACGAGCAGGGGTTCGATCCCGCCTTCAGCAGCACCGCGAAGATTGATTACGCGATCGGCATTCCGCTCACCCATCTCGGTCACACCGCACCGGTGCTGCCAATCTATGTGAACGCCTATCTGCCGCCGCAGCCCACGCCGGAGCGCTGCTATGCGTTCGGCCAGGCAGTGGCCCGCGCGGTCACGCGCCTGGGACTGCGCACGGTGGTTCTGGCCTCCGGCGGCATGAGCCACTTCCCCGGCACCGATCGCTACTCCAATCCGGAGCTGGAATGGGATCTGCGCGTGCTCGACAAGCTGCGCACCGGCAACCTCAAATCCCTGATCGGCTATTCCGCCAAGGAACTCGACGACACCGGCAACATCGAGCTGCGCTGCTGGGCCGCCGCCGCCGGCGCGTTGGGTGAACAGGTGCCCGACATCTGTCAGATGAATGCCAGCTGGCACCACAACTACGCCTCGCTCGCCTGGTTCAATGTCGAGACCTCCACCCCGACCCCGCATTACCCCGCAACCCGCCCCGAACTGGTGCCGCTGATCTCCGCGGTGCACGCGCTCGCGCATCAGCCCGAGGCACGGCTGCGCTTCCTCGCCGACCCCGCCGCCTACGCGGCCAGCCATGGCGTCCCGGAGGCCCAGCACGCGGCGCTGTTCGCGATGGACGTGCCGGGCCTCGTCGCGCTGGGGATCCATCCGCTTGTGCCCTTCCTCGCCGAGGTGCAGGTTCGTTCCCTGAGGGCCAAACAAAACCAAGTCTGAACGAGGCGACCATGAGCAAGCCCGATCCGCGCGTCACCGCGGCCACCACACCGGTTCAGGGCCGCTTCATCGTCGATGCCCGGACCAACCATTTTGTTGCCGATGCCACCCTCCCGCGCGGCGGCACCGCCGAGGCACCAGGCGCTGCCGAATTGTTCCTCTCCGGCATTCTCGTCTGTGCCCTGGGGGTGATGACCGACACCGCCCGCGCACGCGCCATCGATCCGCACATCACCGCCGAGGCCAGCTACACGCAGGACCCGCAGGACCGCACCCGCTTCGCGCACGTCTATTTCGCCTTCACCGTCGCCGGCGTAAGCCAGGCAATCGCCGAAGAACTCGTGCAGGCCTTCAAGGATGTCTGCCCGCTCTACAACACCGTCGCCCGCACCGCCCCGGTGACCGTCACCGCGAACGTCAGATGACGACGCGCCAGATGAAGCTGGCGGCGTTCTGCGCCGCCGGCCCGGTCAGCGGCCACCATGGCGGCTGGCGCTATCCCGGCGCGGTGCGCGACTTCACCCAGGCCGCCACCTATCTCGAGACCGCCCGCCTGCTCGAGCAGGGCTGTTTCGATCTGATGTTCATCGCCGACATCCTGGCGATCCCCAATCGCCTCGACGGCTCCATGGACAGCCAGCTGCGCTACGGCGCGCTCGGCGCGATGCGGCTGGACCCGCTGATCGTGCTGGCCATGCTTGCCGGTGTCACCCGCAATCTCGGCCTCGCCGCGACCATCTCCACCAGCTATGCCGAGCCCTTCCAGCTCGCCCGCCAGGTCGCCAGCCTCGACCATCTCTCCGCCGGACGTGCGGCCTGGAACATCGTCACCTCCTTCCAGGACGCCGAAGCCCGCAATTTCTCCCCGCGCGACCAGCTCTCGCATGAGGCCCGCTACGACCGCGCCGATGAGTTCATGGATGTCGTCTGCAAGCTGTGGAACAGCTGGGCCGATGGCGCGATGACGCTCGACCCCGCCGCTCCGTTGTTCGCCGATCCCGCAAGCGTGCACCCGATCGATCATCACGGCGCCTATTTCGACGTCGCCGGGCCAATGAATGTGCCCCGCCCGCCGCAGGGCCGCCCGATCTTCATCCAGGCCGGCGCGTCGGAGCGCGGGCGCGATTTCGCCGCGAAATGGACCGACATCGTCTTCGTCACCCACGCCTCGCTCGAGTCCGGCATCGCGTTCTACAAGGACATGAAACGCCGCGCCGCCAGCTTCGGCCGCGACCCGGCCGAATTGGTGATCCTGCCCGGCATCGCCCCGGTGATGGGCGAAACCACCGAGATCGCCACCGCCCGCAAAACCCTGCTCGACAGCCTCGCCGACCCGCAGGCGGGCCTGTCCACGCTCGCCTATCATCTCGATATCGACCTCGCACAATTCCCGCAGGACGAGGTGCTGCCGGCGATGGATGTGCCAGGCGTGCAAGGCCACTACAAGGAAGTCGCCGAGCTGACCCAGAAGCAGGGCCTCAGCCTCGCCGAGGTCGGCCGCCGCTACGGCTCCGGCTCCGGCCGGTTCGTGGTCGGCACCGCCGATGCGATCGCCGACCGCATGGAGGAATGGTTCACCAAGGGCGCGGCGGACGGTTTCATGATCCAGCCGCCCTACCTGCAGGGCGGCATCGAGCTGCCGGTGCGCCTGCTGGTTCCCGAATTGCAGAAAAGGGGCCTGTTCCGCTCGGCATATGAAGGCCCTATGCTGCGCGACCAGCTCGGACTGCCTCGCCCCAAAGGACCATGATGTTCCGCACCCGCACCGCCACCTTCCTTGCCACCCTGCTTGGCGCCACCGCCCTCAGCCTCGCCGTGCCCCATCCCGGCCGTGCGGCCGATGTCGTGGCCCTCAATGTTCCGGTGCTGGTCCCGGTCACCGGCTTCCTGGCGGTCGAGGGCGCCAGCCAGCGCAACGGCGCGATGCTTGCCCTGGGCAACCCGCCGCCGGGTGTCACGGCCAAGACCTCGGTGATCGACACCGGCACCTCGCCGGAGGTGGCCGTCAATGCCTTCGAGCGCGCCCTGTCCGATGGCGGTGTCTCCGCCATCGTCGCGCCCATGCTGGGCACCCAGATGCTGGCGCTGTTGCCGGTTGCGCTGGAGAACAAGGTGCCGATGATCACCATCTCCGGCACCGCGGCGATCACCCAGAAGCAGAACCCCTACGTATTCCGCTTCTTCCCCGGCGACGACGTGGCCAAGGCCGCGCAGGTCAAATACGCCATCGAGCACTTCAAGATCAAAAAGCCGGCGATCATCTTCCAGACCACCGCCTACGGCCAAAGCGGCCATGCCGAGATCCTCGCCCAGCTCGCCAAGGCCGGCGTCATGCCGGTCTATGAGGACGGGCTTGATGTGGCGGTGAAGGACATGGCCCCCACGCTCGCCAAGGCGCGCGCCGCCGGTGCGGATTCCCTGCTGCTGCATCTGCATGGCGGCCCAACGGCGCTGATGATGAAGGCGATCGCGGCCGCCGGCTGGAAGGTGCCCACGATCGCCGGCTCCGGCCTCACCCAGCCCGCCACCACCGCTCTGCTGCAACCCTCCGAACTGGCCGGCGACTGCGCCGAAACCTCCGCCTCACCGGAATCGCGCGAAACCCCGCAGATGGCGGACTTCGTGAAGTCCTATGAGGCCGCCTACCACGCCACCCCCGATGGCTTCGCGCTGGCACAGTTCGACGCCGCCAACATGCTGCTCATCGCCGCCGCCGAGGGCGCACGCACCCCCGCTGCCCTCACCGCCGCCCTGTCCACCCAGCGCTACCCGGGTCTGGCGATGACCTATTACTCCGACGGCACCGGCAACATGGCGCATTCCTCGGTGATCGTCTGCTACGATGGCAAAAGCCGGGTGCCGAACGTCGCCTGGCATTTCGACCAGGCGGACTGATCCGGCCCGTCCGACCCACGGCGCCCCCGGCCGAAGGACCACGCAGCGTTGGATCTCGTCCAGGTCGGCTTCAATCTGCTCGCGCTTGGCGCCGCCTACGCGCTGGTGGCTCTCGGCTTCGTGCTGATCCTGAACGCCACCGGCGCGGTGAATTTCGCCCAGGGCGACCTGGTGATGGTGGGTGGCTTCGCCGCCGTCACCTTCGCCGGCATGACCGACCTGCCAGGCATCGTGCTGCTGCCGCTGGTGATGGCCGCGCTCGCTCTGCTGGGCGTCGCGGTGGCGGTGCTGGCCTATCTGCCGCTGCGCCGCCGCCCGCCGGAAAGCGTGTTCATCTCCACCATCGCGGTGGGCATCATCGCGCAGAATGCCGCCACCCTGATCTATGGCGCGCAGTCCCGCGCCGCCCCGCCCCTGCTGCCTGGCGGCGACGGCCCGGTGCAGAAAATCGCCATCATCGCGCTGGCCGCTCTGCTCATCGGCCTGCTCTGGGGGATGTTCATGCACACCCAGACCGGCCGCCGCCTGCGCGCCACCGCGCAGGACCGCGACATGGCCGCCGCCATCGGCATCAAGGTGGACGCGATGGTGGTCGCCACCTTCGCCGTCGGCATCGCCCTGGCCGGTACCGCCGGGCTGCTGCTGGCCAACCTGTTCTTCGTCACCCCGGTCGACGGCGCGAACTATATTCTCAAGGCCTATATCGCCGTCACGATCGGCGGCTGGGGCAGCATCCAGGGCGCGGTCGCCGGCGCCCTGCTGATCGCCGCGTTCGAGGTGCTGTGGCCCTCCATCCCGCTGCTGATCCCGGCCCTTGAGCCGCTCGGCGGGGCGTTCTCACAGACCATGTCCAGCGTGGCTCTGGATGCGGTGATCCTGCTGGTGCTGCTGCTCCGCCCGCAGGGACTCTTCGGTGAGGCGGTGCGCGTGCGCCCATGAGCCGATCGAACATCCTGCCGCTGATGCTGCTGCTGATCGGTGCCGCCTATGCCGCCTGGGTGGTCAGCACCGGCACGCCCTATTCGATGCGCATCCTCTCGGTGGCCGGCATCTATGCGCTGCTGGCTTTGGGCTACCAGCTGATCTTCGGCCAGGCCGGCGCGCTGGCATTGTCGTCGGGCACCTTCATGGGCATCGGCGCCTACGCGTCGGGTATCCTCGCCGCGCGATATGGCTGGGGCTTCGACGCCGCGCTGCCGGTGGCGATCGCCCTGCCGGTGCTGCTCGCCGCCCTGGTGGCGATCCCGGTGCTGCGGCTGCAGACGCATTATTTCGCCCTCGCCACCCTGATCATCGGCCAGATCGCGCTGCTGGTCGCCACCGAATGGATCAGCTTCACCGGCGGCGCGAACGGCATTGGCGGCATCGGCGGTCTGTCACTGGGCGGCATGGCGATCCGCCAGGGCTGGCCGACCCTCGCGCTGGTCTGGACCCTGGTCGCGGCGGGCACCTGGCTGGTGGCGCATCGCTGCGGCGGCCTGGTCGGTGACGGCTTCGCCCTGATGCGCGCCAATCCGGCCACCGCCCAGGCCGCCGGTCTGGACATCGACCGCCTGCGCTTCACCGCCTTCCTTGGCTCGGCGGCCTATGCCGGGCTCGCCGGCGATCTGTATGTCCACACCATCCGGGTGATCTCGCCGGACGTGATGACCTTCCCGATCATGGTGACCTGTCTGACCATCGCGGTGGTCGGCGGCCGCCACCGCATCGCCGGCGCGCTGGTCGGCGCGGTGCTGGTGGTCCTGCTGCCGGAATGGTTCCGTGCCCTGCGCGACTACTATCTTCTGGCCTATGGCGGGCTGCTGCTGGCGGTGATCGTGCTGCTGCCCGAAGGCATCATCGGCGGCGCCGAAAAGCTCCTCAATCGGCTCTCGCCGCCCGATCCCGCCCCCCTGCCGGCACCGCTCGCCCCGGCCCAGCCAGCCGCCCCGGGCGACGGCCCGCTGCTGAACATCGCCATGATCAGCCGCGCCTTCGGTGGTGTGCGCGCCCTGGCGGAGGTCAGCCTCGCGCTCGCCCCGGGCGAGGTGCTCGGGCTGATCGGACCGAACGGCTCGGGCAAGACCACGCTGCTGAACTGCACAACCGGCCTGTATCGTGCCCAGACCGGCCGCATCCTCTTCGCCGGCACCGACATCACCACCCTGCCCGCCCACGCCATCGCCCGGCTGGGCATCGCACGCACCTTCCAGACCGTCTCGCTGGTGCCGCACCTCACCGCACTCGACAATGTCGCCATCGCCACCGCCGCCGAGCGGATCGGCCTTCTGCGCGCCCGCCCCGACCGCGCTGCCGCCCGGGCCGAGGCGCTGCACTGGCTGACCCATGTCGGCGCCGAGACGATCGCCCAGCAGCCCGCCGGTGCGCTGCCCTATGGCATGAGCCGCCGGGTGGAGATCGCCCGCGCGCTCGCCCTGCACCCGCGCCTGCTGCTGCTCGACGAACCCGCCGCGGGGCTGAACGAAACCGAACAGGCCGACCTCGCCGCCCGCCTGCGCGCGCTCGCGGCCACCGGCATGGCGGTGCTGGTGATCGAGCACAACATGCCCTTTCTGCTCCCCCTGGCGGACCGGATGATCTGCCTCGATCATGGCTCGGTGATCGCGTCCGGCACGCCGGGCGAGATTCAAAGGGACCCTGCCGTCGTCGAGGCGTATCTGGGGCGGGCTGCCTCGTGAGCCGGTTGCGTCCAGCATCGCGCGGCGGCGGGACCGGGACCAGGGAACCGCGCACGCCGCCGAAGCAAGGAACGATGGCGTGAGTGCGCTCTTGTCGATCACTGATCTGGCCGTCAGCTATGGCGAGATCGCCGCGCTGCGCGGGGTGTCGCTGTCGGTGTCGCCAGGCGAGGCGGTCGCGCTGCTCGGCGCCAACGGGGCCGGAAAATCGACGCTGATGGGCACGATCATCGGGCTGCTGAAACCGCGCGCCGGTAGCATCACCTATCTCGGCGCCGACATCACCGCCCTGCCGCCGCAATCACGCGCGCGCCTGGGGCTGGGCTATTGCCCGGAGGGCCGACGCACCTTCCCCGGCCTGTCCATCCGCGACAATCTACTCGCCGCCTGCTGGGCCGACCGCGCCACCCAGCGCCGCCGCATCGATCACGTCTTCACCCTGTTCCCTGCCCTTGCCGAACGCCCGACCACCAACGCCTGGCGCCTGTCCGGCGGCCAACAGCAGATGCTCGCCATCGGCCGATCCCTGATGAACGCCCCGCGCCTGCTGCTGCTCGACGAACCCTCCCTCGGCCTCTCGCCACTGCTCACCGAGGAGGTGCTCGCCCGCATCCCGAGTATTTCAGCCGAGGGCACCGCGGTCCTGCTCGCCGAACAGAACGCCGCCCGCGCGCTCTCCGTGTGCGCCCGCGCCTACGTGCTCCGCCTCGGCCAGATCGTGAACGCCGGCCCCGCCGCCAGCCTCGCCGCCAGCGACGACATCCGCCGCGCCTTCCTCGGCGGCTGACAGTGGAGCAGCAAGGGGGCGACGCCGGCCCCAGGCGCCCAGCAGGCGCCCCGCCCCGGACGCGATGTGGCAAGGGCACGACTTCTATGCGATGAGCGGTTCACTGTCCGTGGGGGTCAACGCCGTGTCGCCTATCCCAGTTCGTTTCCATGTCGACTGAGCCTTCCACAGGGGCAGGCGCGGCCACGGCGCGCTGGCAGTCCTGGGCACTGTCAGGCCTCACCACCCTCGCCGTGCTGGCGTTGCTGGCCACCTTCGCCCTGTGCATGCAACGCGCCGGCTTCGCCATCGCCTCACCCTTCGGCATCGATTATGGCGAGGGGATCGTCTGGCAGCAGACCATCCTGATGCACCCGGGCAGCATGTATGGCGACATCACCACCTACCCCTACATCGTCTTCGAATATCCCCCGCTCTATTCGCTGATCGTCCGCCTTCTGACGGCCCTCAGCGGGGTCGACATGCTGGCCCTGGGGCGCGGGCTGTCGGTGCTGGCCACGCTGCTTTGCGCCGGGCTGACCGCGCGGCTGGCCTGGCGCAATGTCGGGCCGAACACCTCGCCATCCGCCCCCGCGCTTGCCGGCCTGATCGCCGCGTTGTCGATCTTCACCTGGTGGGCGGTGTTCTATTGGACCGGGCTGATGCGCATCGACTTTACCGCGCAGTTCTTCACCCTGCTCGGCCTGAACCTCGCCGCCAGCGCGCTGACCCGCCCGCGCCTGCTGCTGCCGGCGATGCTGGCCTTCGTCGCCGCGGTCTATACCCGCCAGACCGAGATCATCGCCCCGCTCACCGTGATCGCCATCCATCTGCCGCGCCGGCCGGCGGCAACCCTGCGCGCGATGGGCATCGCCTTCCTCGTCGCACTTGTGCCGCTGCTGACCCTGCTCTGGCTCACCGACGGCGGCTTCCTGCGCCACATCGTGTTCTACAACGTGAACCAGATGCTCTGGCCAACCGCGCTCTATGCCTTGCGCGGACAATTGCGCCAGGGCCCGACTATGCTGCTGGCGCTGGTCGGTCTGGTGCTGGCCTGGCGTGCCCTCGGCGGCACATCCCGGATCATCACGCGCATCCGCACCGACGCCCGTATCGCCGAACTGGCGATGATCAGCCTCTACGCGCTGCTGCTGATCCCGACGCTGGTCACGGTGTCCTATCCGGGTGGCGCGGTGAATTATTTCATCCCGATCATTCTCGCCAGCGCGCCCTTCGTCGGCATCGGCGCGGCACGCTGCCTGCTGCCCGCGCTGCCCACCGGCCGCGGCCGAGTCCTCGCGGCCTGCGTGGCGGTGCTGCTGATCGGCCAGCCGATCCTCGCCCATCTGCCGCCCAGCCGGCTCGACGACCCCGCCTTGGTGGCGGAAAACACCGAGCTGCTGGCCCTGTTCAAGCGCCAGACCAAACCGATCCTGGCCGACAACATGAGCATGCTGGTGCGCGCCGGCCAGCCGATCCCGATCGAGCCCTTCATCTTCGCCCAGCTCGGCCGCCGCGGCCTGTGGGACACACGCCTGCTGATCGACCGGATCAATGCCGAGGCCTTCGCCCTGGTGCAGACTGACCGCCCGCTGGCCAACGTGATCTCGCAGCAGCGCTATACCGACGCCGAACTCGCCGCGATCGCCGCCCATTATCCGCGCATCGAGCGCCTTGGCCAGAATTACCTGTATTTCCCCGCCGATCGCTGAGGCCGCAAAGGCCCAGGCAGCGTGGGCGCGGGGGAATGGTGCTGTCACAGGGAATTGAACCCTGGACCTCCTCATTACCAATGAGGTGCTCTACCCCTGAGCTATGACAGCACACCTGCCAACGCGGCGCCCCAGCCAATGGCTGCTCTCTGGTGCGGCGTGACGGGGCGGTGCATATAATCGAACCGACCATCGCGCAAGCAGCACCGGCGCCGGAGGACTCAATGAAGCGGACATGGCTGATGCCCCTTTGCGTGGCAACCCTCGCGCTCGGCGGCTGTGTCGTGCGGCAAACCGCCACGCCAACCCCTGCCCCGGCCCCCGCCTACATCCCGCCAGGCGCCGCCCTCGGCGCACCGCGACTGCCACCCCCAGTGCCCTTGACCCCGCCCAGCTACCTGCCGCCCGCCGCCGAGTCGGCCCCGCCAGACACCGCGCTGACGCCGGCTCCGTCACCCCAGATCGCCGGCCCCGGTGGTTTTGCCAACCCGCCGGTGAGCCCGGTGGACACCGACATCGCCCCGGCCGCCACCTGGGAGATCGCCGCCCCCACCACGCCCGATACGCCTGCCGACACCTCGCGTCGGCTTGACGAGATCCGCGCCAAGCTGGGCCAGGACCGCGCGGTGGCCGCACCCGCCATGCCCAGCCGATTCGGCGGCCTGAGCGCGTCCGGCGACGTCACCCCCGCCGGCAACTGACCCCAGCCAATCGATGCAAGGCCACCCGCAGTGACCGACCGCCCACCCGGCCACCCGCCCAGCCAGACCAGCCCCTCCCGCCCCGCCACCACCGCCCGCGGCGAGGCCGCACGGCGCGCGCGTGAGGCGCGTGAAGCCGAGGCCCTGCGCGAGAACCTGCGCAAGCGCCGCGCCCAGATCGCCGCCCGCGGCACCCCCCGCCCGCCGGAGGAATAGAGGATGCAGACCCGCCAACTCGGCACCACCGGCCCACGAACCTCCACGCTCGGTCTAGGCTGCATGGGCATGTCCGATTTCTACGGCCCCGCCGACCGCGCCCAATCCATCGCCACCATCCACGCGGCCCTCGAGGCCGGCATCACCCTGCTCGACACCGGCGACTTCTACGCCATGGGCCACAACGAGCTGCTGATCGCCGAGGCGCTGCGGTCCTCCCACCACCGCAACGCGCTGATCTCGGTGAAGTTCGGCGGCATGCGCGACCCCGCCGGCGCCTTCCTCGGCTACGACGCCCGCCCAGCCGCGGTGAAGAATTTCGCCGCCTACTCGCTCAAGCGCCTGGGTGTGGAGGCGATCGACATCTACCGCCCCGCCCGGCTGGACCCGACGGTGCCGATCGAGGACACCATCGGTGCCATCGCCGACCTCATCAAGGCCGGCCATGTGAAACATGTCGGCCTGTCCGAAATGGGCACCGCCACCATCCGCCGCGCCGCCGCGGTGCATCCCATCGCCGACCTGCAGATCGAATATTCGCTGATCTCGCGCGGCATCGAGGATGCCATCCTGCCCACCTGCCGCGAACTGGGCATCGGCATCACCGCCTATGGCGTGCTCTCACGCGGCCTGATCAGCGGCCATTGGTCGGCTGGCCAGGCCGGTGCCGCCGGCTTCCGCGCCCACGCCCCTCGTTTCACCGGCGACAACCTCGCCCACAACCTCACCCTGGTGGAGGGTCTGCGCGCCCTCGCGGACACGCGCGGCATCAGCGTCGCCCAGCTTGCCATCGCCTGGGTGCTGGCGCGCGGCACCGACATCGTCCCGCTGGTCGGCGCCCGCCGGCCCGACCGCCTGGCCGAAGCCCTCGGCGCCCTCCACGTGCGCCTGACCGATGCCGATATCGCCGCCATCGAGCAGGTGCTGCCCAAGGGTGCGGCCGCCGGCGAACGCTACGCACCAGCCTCGATGCGCGACCTCGACAGCGAGCGCTGACGCCGCCAGTCCAGCCAGCGCGCCTGCAGCGCCAGGATCAGGCAGCCCAGCCCGATCACACCAGCATCCACCGCGACATCATGCGGCCAAACCCTCAGCACCACGCCCGCGGCCCATGACAGAAACAGCCCGAGGCAGAACACATACAGCGAATGCCGCCCCACCGCGGCCAACCACGCCACCACGCGGCGATGCATCCAGGCGGCATCACGCGGACAGGCCACCGCCACCAGCCAGGCCAGCGCCAGGCCATGCAGCACCCGCGGCAGCGCCAGCGTCTCCTTGCCCACCCAGCTCCCGGTTTCAGCGATCCAGGGCGACCGCGGCAGCCACCCGTACCAGCCCACCCGCAGCACGACACCGGCCAGCACGATCGCCACCGCCAGCCAGGTTGCCCACCGCGCCGGCGGCAAGGCCCGGCCCAGCAGCAACGCACGCCGCCCCAGCCAGGCGCCCACCAGGAACAAGATCTGCCAGGCGAACGGATCGAAGCCGATCCCGGTCTCCGCCACCATGCTCGGCGGAGTAAGCCCGGTCAGCTCGGTGAGCAGATACAGCCCCACCGGCCCCGCCAGCGCCCAGTCGCCCCACCGCGCCTCCGCCCAGGCAAACAGCGGCAACACCAGCATGCACCACACGAACACCGGCAGAATGCCCATATCCTGCGGCTGATACAGCATGGTCAGCGCGCCCAGCAGTGCCCGGCCAGGCTGCTCGGTCAGGCTCCGCCAGCCCAGCCGATCCACCTCGCCCGGCAGCCAATGCTCGGCCGCATAGATCATCGCGCCGAACAGCACGAACACCACCAGCTGCGTCACATACAGCCGCCGCGTCCGCCGCAGCAGGTCGCCCGCCGCCGCCGGCCATCCCCGCAGCGCCGCCTTGCGCGCGAACACGCTGCCCAAGGTGAAGCCGGAGAGGAACACGAACTGCTCCGAACTGTCCGACAGCCCCCAGCTGGCATGGATCAGCCAGCCGCCGATCCACGATCCGGTGGCATGGCTGGCAAAGATCTGCAGCTGCAGCCAGCCGCGCATCAGATCCAGCCGCATATCGCGCGCCGGCGCCATGATGCCGGCCCTCTGGCGCGCGGGCGCTGTGGCCGCTGGCGGTACCGATCCCTCCACGTCACCCTCACCCATGCCCACACCGCGTTTGCCCGGCCACGAAGCTTCGCGCTAGACCCGGCAACCAACCTGCGAGTCGTCACATGCCCGTCATGCCCGATCACTGGATCCGCCAGATGGCCACCACCGCTGGCATGATCGAGCCCTTCGTCGAGACGCAGAAGCGCGACGGCGTGATCTCCTATGGCCTGTCGAGCTACGGCTACGACGCCCGCGTGGCCGACGAGTTCCGCATCTTCACCAATGTCGACTCCGCCATCATCGACCCGAAGGATTTCCGCGCCGAGAGCTTCGTCACCCGCACCGGGCCCACCTGCATCATCCCGCCGAACAGCTTCGCGCTCGCCCACACCATCGAATATTTCCGCATCCCGCGCGACATCCTGGTGATCTGCCTCGGCAAATCCACCTACGCCCGCTGCGGCATCATCGTGAACGTCACCCCGCTGGAGCCCGAATGGGAGGGCCAGGTGACCATCGAGATCTCCAACACCACCCCGCTGCCGGCGAAGATCCACGCCAACGAGGGCATCTGCCAGTTCCTGTTCCTGCAGGGCGCGAGCCCCTGCGAGATCAGCTATGCCGACAAGGCCGGCAAATATATGGGCCAGCGCGGCGTCGCGCTGCCCCGGATGTAGAGCGAGACCGACCATGGACCGTATCCGTATTCGCGGCGGCCGCCCGCTCTCCGGCGCCATCCAGATCGGCGGCGCGAAAAACGCCGCCCTGCCGCTGCTCACCGCCGGCCTGCTCACCAATGAGCGCCTGACCCTCACCAACGTGCCGCAGCTCGCCGACATCACCACCATGACCGACCTGCTGCTGGAACATGGCGTGGCGGTCGAGCCCACCGACGACTCGGGGCGCACCCTGTCCATCGGCGGAGCCATCACCAACACCACCGCCCCGTACGACATCGTGCGCAAGATGCGCGCCTCGATCCTGGTGCTCGGCCCGCTGCTCGCCCGCGTCGGCAATGCCCGCGTCTCGCTGCCCGGCGGCTGCGCGATCGGCACCCGCCCGGTCGACCTCCACCTCAAGGGGCTGGAGCAGATGGGCGCCAGGATCACTCTTGATGGCGGCTACATCAACGCCGAGGTCAAAGGCCGCCTGCGCGGTGCCGCCATCATCCTGCCCTTCGCCTCGGTCGGCGCCACCGAGAACCTGCTGATGGCCGCCGCGCTGGCCGAGGGCACCACGTCAATCGAGAACGCCGCCCGCGAGCCGGAGATCACCGACCTCGCCGAATGCCTGATCGCCATGGGCGCCAAGATCACCGGCGCCGGCAGCAGCCGCCTGACCATCGAGGGCGTGGATGCCCTGCACGCCGCCACCCACCCGATCGTGCCCGACCGCATCGAGGCCGGCACCTATGCCTGTGCCGCCGCCATCTGCGGCGGCGACCTGCTGCTGCGCGGCGCCCGCTTCGACCATCTCGCCGCGCTGGCCCGCGCCCTCGACGATGCCGGCGTTGAAATGACCGAGGTCGAGGGTGGCGTGCGCGTCCGCCGTCAGAACGGCCTGCGCGGGGCGGATGTGATGACCGAACCCTATCCCGGCTTCCCCACCGACATGCAGGCCCAGTTCATGGCCGTCATGGCCGTCGCCGAGGGCGCTGCCATGATCACCGAAACGATCTTCGAGAATCGTTTCATGCATGTGCCCGAACTGAACCGCATGGGCGCGCGCATCAATGTCCACGGCGCCTCGGCGATCGTGCGCGGCGTCTATGCCATGTCCGGCGCGCCGGTGATGGCCACCGACCTGCGCGCCTCGGTCTCCCT
>CAIVDX010000007.1 GCA_903904805.1 uncultured Rhodospirillales bacterium | reverse complement strand
GTCCGGATTTCAGCATCAGGTCGGCTCCGTATCACGATCATCATGGTCAGGCCCTGTGGGCCGGAGCTCGGTTTCAACGTGGCCGGTCACGCCGTCGTCGCCGTGACCAGCGCCGCGATGATGCCGTATTCCAGCATCGTCACCGCCCGGCGATCCGAAACCAGCTTTTTGAATTCTGTAAACTTCGAGTGCGACATGGTGGCCGGTCCTTGCCTGCGGCGCTTCGCGCCGACATGGAAACTGATTGGGAAAGCACCGCGGCCGTTGACCAGGTTCGAAGCACATATATCGAAGCCAGGGATCGCAGCCGCCGAATGGCGTCAAGCAAAGGGAAGAGAGGGAGCGGGGCACGGCGGCCCCGCTCCGTGTGGTCACGCTATTACGGGTTGGAAACGGCAGTGCCGATCTTCACGAACTGGCCATTCAGGCTGGTGCCCAGAGTGGTCAGGCCGCCAATGGCAACCACGGCAACCAGAGCGGCGATGATGCCATACTCGAGCATCGTCACGGCGCGGCGGTCGGTCTTCAGAGCTGTCAGGAACTTGTTGAGCATTTTGTGTCATCCCACGGTTGAAAGTAACGCCGTTTCGCGCCGGACCCGAAGGCAGATCAGTGGAGGACCGTTGCGCCAGCCCGATAAGATAAACACCGGGGCGGTTTCTTCACGGTTTCAGATTACTGCGCATGATGCACATATTCGATGAAAAGAAACTATTGGCGATCAGTGAAAACTGCGGATGCTCAATAATCAACGCCGCCACGACGGCTCAATACTCAATAAAGATTTTTAATTTCAAACGCAACCATTGACTAAATGAGTCTGCGACTCAATAAAACATCAAGGCGGCCACCGGACTCAAAAAAGAGTCTGCGACTCACGTGCTGAGGTGTCAACGCTACATTGGTCACACGAGTCGAAGCGAATTTTTTCTCGCGCCCATCGCGGCCAATCCCGCCAATCCACCGCCGCCGGATCGGCGGTTGTGGCAAACCACCAACTGAGACAACAATGTTTGCGCATTGCCATTGGCGGCCACTCGGTGGCGCGGGCTCGATTTGCACCACCGATCGAAACATGCTGTCTGAATCCATGCAGACCACATCTGAACCCTTGGCCAGCGCGCCCGCCTCCCCACTGGCTCCTCTGGTGCCGCTGCTGCTCACGCTGATCGGCTACGCGGTCATCCTGCGGCCGCTCGATCTGTTTCACGACGGTGACGCCTATTGGCATGTCGCCGCCGGGCAATGGATGCTCGATCATCGCGCCGTGCCGCTCGCCGATCCGTTTTCCTACAGCGTGCAGGGCAAGGAATGGATCGCTCATGAGTGGCTGTCCGAACTGCTGATGGCGCTCGTCTGGCGCATTGATGGCTGGAACGCGGTGGTGATTCTCTATGCCGCGGCCCTCGGGCTCACGCTCGGCCTGCTCGGCCATCATCTGCAGCGTTGGCTCAATCCGATCGGCGCACTGCTGCTGGGCATTCTCGCCGCGGTGTGCATCGGCCCGGCGATCGCGGCGCGACCGCATATCCTGGTGCTGCCGGTGCTGGAACTCTGGACGGCGGGTCTGCTGATCGCGCGGGCCCAGCACCGCGCGCCCTCGCCGTGGCTGCTGCTGTTGATGCCGCTATGGGCCAACCTGCATGGCAGCTTCATTTTCGGCGTCGCCCTCGCCTGCCCGCTCGCGCTGGAAGCGGTGATGGCAGCAGGCCCCGCCTGGCGTCCGGTGCTGCTGCGCTGGGCCGGCTTTATCATCGCCACCGCTGCCCTCACCCTGCTCAACCCACACGGCCTGCGCGGCGTGCTGTTTCCCTTCCAGCTGTCGCAGATGACCCAGTTGAAGATGATCAGCGAATGGCGCCCGCCCGATTTCTCTGGCCTGCCGCCGATCGAGCCGATGCTGCTGCTGCTGCTCTATGTCGGTTTTTCCCGCGGCGTGCGCCTGCCGCTGCTGCGGCTGCTGATCGCCCTGGGCCTGATCCATCTCGCCCTCGGCCATGCCAGGCACCAGATCCTGGTCGGAATCGTCGGCACGCTGCTCCTCGCCGAGCCCTTTGCCGCCGCACTGAACGCCACCGCCGCACCGGCCAAACCCGGCGCCGCCCGCCACCGTTGGGCTCTGCTCGGCCTGCCGCTTCTCGCACTGATGACCGCGATCCGTCTGTGGCAGCCGGTCGACATCACCGAAGCCGCCGCCGCACCATCCGCTGCCCTCGCCGCGGTGCCGCCCGAGCTGCGGCAAAGCCGGATGTTCAACGAATATGCCTTCGGCGGCTATCTGATCTACCAGGGGCTGCCCGCCTTCATCGACGGCCGCACCGACCTCTATGGCGACGATTTCGTCGCCTCCTATTTCCGCGCGGTGCGCCCCGATCGCGCCGAATTCCTCAAGCTCGCCGAGCAATATCATTTCAGCTGGACCATTCTGCAGGTCTCAGACCCGGCGATCGACATGCTCGACGCCCTTCCCGGCTGGCACCGCCTCTACGCCGACCAGATCGCGGTGATCCACACCCGCGCCCCCTAAACCTCGCAGGTGACCCAGCTCAGCGCGGCGCGCCGCCCATTCGCATCGACACCATCACGCCGCGCCCATCCGGCGCCGGCAGTGCGATGATCGTCGGCAGCTTCGCTCCCGCCGCAGCCGCCGCCTGCAGCCCGGCGGGAGTCCACACCCGCACGCCGGTGTCGCCAGAGGACACCACGACATGCGGATCACCCACCGGCCCCGCGGGTGCTTCAGCCTGCCGCGCGATGGGATCAGGCTGCGCCCATTGCGCCATCACCCGCGCGCGATAGGGCAGCCCGAGCTCCGGATTGGCCGAGTGATATGCCATCACAGCCTGGTCCCAGCTGCCCAGACGCTGCTTCAACGACACCAGGAAGCGCGCGGCGTAGCTCGCGTTGGCCCGCGGATCGAACGCCTCATCGAGATCCGCGAACGCATCGGGATGGTGCAGCATGCTGATCTGGAAGCAACCAATATCAAGGTTCCGACCAGCCACGCGGGCCAGCGCGGGAACTGCCTGCAACGCCGCGCCCTTGCTGTCGAACAGATGGCCATCGCCGGCGGCATCCACCGTCCAAGGCCAGGGAATGGTGCGCCGCAGCCGGCCGTCCCAGCGTCCGCTCTCAACCCGGCCGATTGCCAGCAGCAGGCCAGGCGGCAGACCCGCAGCCTGCTCAGCGGCGAGCCCGGCGCGTTCACATTCGGAAAGCTGTGGTGCCGGCGCGTCACTCGCCGCCATCGCCTGACCGCTCAGAAGCAGCGCGGCGATCAGCCCAAGCACGCGACGCAGATCAGGCAAACACGGCCTGCCCGGTCACGCCAAACGGCCGCTCCACCAGGGGGCGTGCGATCTCCAATGAAGGAGACCGCGACGCAGCGGGCAAATGTGCGGCCACGCCATCGGGTGCGGACAGAATGTAGCCCCCGATGCGCGTCTGAATCAGTTCGGGAACGCCCGCCTTCACCAGCTTCTTCCGCAGCCGGCACACCAGCACATCCACCGCCTTGGCATCCACGTCGTCATCCGCGCCATGCAGATGATGCAGGATCGCGGTGCGGCTGACGGTGGATTTCTGACGCAGGAACATCAGCTCGACCAACTCATACTCGCGGCTCGACAGGCTCATCACCTGGCCGAACACGCGCAGTTCACGGCGCCGCAGACACAGCTCCACCGGGCCGAGATTCAGCACCGAGTTCGCATGCCCGCCGCTCCGCCGCACGATGGCGCGCAGCCGGGCGAACAGCTCATCGCTCTCGCAGGGAACCGAGACCACGTCGTCAGCGCCTTGGTCGAGCAACGGCACGCACAGCTTGTGGGTCACCTCGTCAAGCAGGGCAATCACCGGGGTGTCACAGCCGGCCGCGCGGATGCGCCGCAGCAGCTCGTGGCCCGGCATGTCGGCCAGGCGGGAATCCATCAAGATGACATCGTAGTTATATAAGCGCAGCAGCTCGAGCGCCTCGCCGCCCTCACAGACCTGCTCCACCCTGAAGCCGTTGCGACTCATCTCGGCCAGCTCTGCCTGAGCCCGACTGAAAAGCGCGCCTCCGATACGAAGAACCAGCATGCGAGTCACCGTATAAAGCCAAACAACGTTACATCCTGCTTACATCAGAACGTATTTCAGGCTTAGTCGAGTTTTTACTTATTTTGCAATTCAGAATCCCGAGCATGAAGCTGCAAGGAGCGGTACTCAACACCGCAGCGATGTACTATGAATCGGCTGCGCAACCGTTCTCGATTCACAGGTAATGCCGACGGACAAGTGTTGAAACCATGGCGGTCGTCGCCGCGGCGACCGTCGAGAGCGTTACGAGTCCGATTCCAAAGATTCGCCATTTCAATGCGTTGGCGACGGCCGTTGAATCTATAACGAAACCGATAAAGATGTCCGTTTAGTTATGTTGCACTGCACAAAACCCAGCAAGAACCCAGGCTCAGAACGCCCTGCGGCGGGGGTGGAATCGAGGTACCACACCTGCGAATAAAATTTACAAACCCCGACAACCAGCGCCCGGCCCCCCGGTTTGTCAGGCACCCAGGGCGTTCAAACGCATCACCAGGCCCCACAATCCGCCCCGCGGAAGGCCTCATGACAGTTTTTGTCAGACCGCCAGCCGAGTCACACCAGCCGGGTCACACCAGCCGGGTCACCCCCGCTCTGCCCGCCTGCGTCAGCTGGGTGATCAACAGATCAAGCGCCGCCGCGGCAAACAGCCGCATGTTCTCCCGCCGATCAGCCAGCCCGGTTTCCAGGGTTTGCACCGCCCCCACCGGCCCAGCCACCCCCAGACAGGCATGCCCGGCGGCATCGCCATAGCGATTGCCCGCCGGCCCGGTCGCCCCGGTTTCCGACAGCCCCCAGTCCGCCCCCAGCCGACAGCGCACCCGTTCGGCCAGCAACGCCGCATAGGGCTCGCTGGAGGCCCGCATCCCCGCCATATCCTCGGCCGTGACCCCCAGCAGCCCCTCGCGCGCGGCCAGCGTGTAGATCACCCCACCGCCGACAAAATAGTCCGACGCCCCCTCAATCCCCAGCAGCGCCGCGCTGATCAGTCCCCCGGCCGACGACTCCGCCACCGCCACCCTCTCCCCGCGTGCGCGCAACAACCCTGCCACCCGCGCCGCCCGTTCCTCGATCACCACCCAGCCCTCCATGCGAATGCGCCCCAAGCCTGCCACGTGCCCACCCCACCACCAACCGATCCCTTGACGCGCCCGCCGCCCCCCAACATCGTGCGCCGGCATTGAGGACCAGCTCACCACCATGAACGACATCTCTGCCCGTGAGGGCCGCGCCCAGGGCCCCGGTGGCGCCGACACTCGCCTGATCACTGGCGCCGGCGCCTTCTCCGACGACTCGACTCTCCCGGGCCAGGCACATGCCGCCTTCCTGCGCGCCCCGGTCGGCAGCGGCCTCATCCGCGCGCTCGACATCGCCGCCGCCGCCACCGCGCCAGGCGTCGTCGCCGTCTTCACCGCCGCCGACCTGCCGGCGGCCTACCGCGCCGCACAGCCGCCACCGGGCATGACTCCAGCCAATTTCCATGTCCCGCCCCGCCCGGTCTTCGCACACGAGCGCATCCGCCATATCGGCGAACTGCTCGCCATCGTGATCGCCGAAACCGCCAAGGCCGCCGAGGACGCGCTGGAACTGATCAGCCTCGACATTGACCCGCTCGACGCTGTCGTCGACCTCGAGGCCGCCCTCGCGCCCGACGCCCCGCTGCTGTGGGAAAGCCTGCCTGGCAACGTCGCCTTCACCTGGCACGCCGGCGACGCGCCGGCTGCCGAGGCCGCGCTCGCCGCTGCCTCCACCATCAGCCATGTTCGCCTGGTCAATCAGCGCCTGGTCGGCAACCCGCTCGAACCCCGCGCCGCGCTCGCCTCCTACGACCCCGGCGCCGACCGCTATGTGCTGCAAGCTGGCTCGCAGGGCGTGTCGGCGATGCGCGACCAGATATTGCCCCTGCTCGGCCTCAAGCCGGACCAGCTGCGCGTGCTCTCGCGCGATGTCGGCGGAGGGTTCGGCATCAAAAGCCCCGCCTACGCCGAATATGTCGCTCTGCTGTTCGCCGCCCGCGTCCTCGCCCGCCCGATCAAATGGCTCGGCACCCGCGGCGAGGCCTTCATGTCCGACAACCAGGCCCGCGACAGCATCGTCGAAGGCTGGCTCGGGCTCGACGAGCAGGGCAATTTCCTTGGCCTGAAGGTCGAGATGCTGGGCGGGCTCGGCGGCTACATCGCCGGCTCTGGCACGGTGATCGCCACCCGCAACTTCGCCG
>CAIVDX010000006.1 GCA_903904805.1 uncultured Rhodospirillales bacterium | reverse complement strand
CTGGGTGATCTTGTGCGAGGGTGCGGCTGCGTCGGTGAAGCTGTACACCATGCTCACGCCGTCGATCGGATCCTGCCTGATCCCGCTCACCATCGTCGGCGGCGTGATGCCCAGCACGTCATAAATGGTCGGCGCGATGTCGTTCAAATGATGAAACTGCGCCCGCGGTGTGGCGTCATGCGCGATGCCCTTCGGCCATGCCACCGCCATCGGGTTGCGCGTACCGCCGAAATGTGAGGCCACCAGCTTGGTGTATTTGAACGGCGTGTCGCCGGCCCACGCCCAGCCGGCATGATACATGTTCTCCACCTTGTTCGTCCCCAGCGCGCCCAGCCCGCCGATCCTGTTGAGCGCGTCAAGCTGCTGCGCGATCGTGTTGGGAATCTGGTTCTGCGCCAGCAACTCGCTGATGCTGCCATTCTGCCCTTCGGCGCTCGACCCATTATCGCCAAAAATATAGAAAATCAGGGTGTTCTCGCGCAGCCCCATCTGCTCGATGCCGTCAACCAGCCGGCCCACCTGCGCATCGGTATGTTCCACGAAGCCGGCGAACACCTCCATCAGCCGGCGCTGGAAGGGCTTCTCGGATTCAGGAATGCTCGCCCAGGACGCCATGCTGTCCGGCCGCGGGGTCAGCTTGGTGCCAGGCGGAATCCAGCCCATCGCGCTCTGCCGCGCGAACACCCGCTCACGATAGGCATCCCAGCCATCGTCGAACTTTCCCTTGTACTTGTCTGCCCATTCCTTGAAGATGTGATGAGGGCCATGCGCACCACCCGGCGCCCAATACATGAAGAACGGCTTGTCCGGCGCATAGGCCTGATGCTCGTGCAGCCACCTCAGCGCCTTGTCGACCATGTCCTGTGTGAGATGATATTTCGGGTCATGCGGCGGCTCGACCGCGCGGGTGTTCTCGAACAGGCGCGGCTCGTATTGCGAGGTCTCGCCGGCGAGGAAGCCGTAGAAATATTCGAAGCCATACCCGGTCGGCCACCGATCAAACGGCCCCATCGCCGTCGTTTCAGTCGCCGGCGTGTTGTGCCATTTGCCGAAGGCCGAGGTCGCGTAGCCATAATCGCGCAGCACCTCAGCGATGGTCGCCGAGGATTTCGGGATCACACCGGTATAGCCATCGAAATCCAGCGCACGCTCGGCGATCGTGCCGGAGCCCACACGCTGATGGTTGCGCCCGGTCAATAAGGCCGCGCGGGTGGGCGAGCAGATCGAGGTGGTATGGAAGGTGTTGTAGCTGATCCCTTCATTGGCGATGCGCGTGAGCGTCGGGGTGGCGATCTCGCCGCCGAAGGTGCTGGGCAGGCCGAAGCCGACATCGTCGAGCATCACGATCAGGATATTGGGCGCGCCGGCCGGCAGGCGAGCGGGCTCGGTGCGGCGGATATGGGTCGATTCCTGCAGCGTCGGCCCCGCGGTCGATGCCGATGGCGTGGGCGGAAACGGCAGCACCGATCCGTTCGTCGGGGCGGGCTCGGCCGCGCGCGCCGGGTTGGCGGCCAGGCAAAGGCCGAGCATTGCCGCGGCCAGCAGCTTCGAGACGATTCTGGACATATTCATCCCCATACCGGAGCGGTGGGCGCCGCCATAGCGCCGGGCCGCATCCAGCAAAATCCTACAGCATCAGCTGACGGATACAAACATGCGGCAGAATGCAAAAGGATGTTTGGATCAGACGATATCGCCCTGGGCTGAGGCCGCGAAGACAAGCACTTCCTTTTTGAAAAAAAGAAGGCCTTGCCTTGCCTGTCCGAACCAGCCCTACCCGCGGCCGCCGATCGCGCGCAGGAAGCTGGAGCCGGGGTTGGTGAACTCGAAGGCGTGCAGCCCCAGCTCGTCCGCAAGGCCCACACAGCATAGTTTGCCACGCACCGAATTGCCCTCCGCGTCCAGCCGCGGCGAGAACACGCCAATGCCGAGCTGGCGGTTGACCACGGCCATGATGCCGCCGCCCACCCCGCTTTTCGCCGGCAGACCCACGCGGCACGCCCAGTCGCCGGCACCGTCGTACATCCCGCAGGTGAACATCACCGACAGCGTCTCGCGCACCGTCTCCAGCCCGAACACCTCGCGCTGGGTTTTCGGGTTGCGGCCGATATTGGCCAGTGTGGCGCCCATCACCGCCAGATCGGTGGCACTCACCAGGATCGAGCATTGGCGGAAATACACATCCAGCACCTCGTCCACCGGCACGGTGAAGACCTCGGCGGCGCGCAGCAGATGGCCGATGGCGCGGTTGCGGTGGCCAGTCTCGCGCTCGGATTCGAAGACGTTTTCGTCCACCCGCAATTCGCGGCCGGCGGCCTCGCTGAGCTTGGCGAGACTCTGACCGAAGGCGGTGCGCCCCAGCGTCTCGCGCAGCCGACCCGCCACCGCGATCGCGCCGGCATTGACCATCGGGTTGAACGGGCGGTTGGAGCGCGGGTCGAGCGTGATCGCGTTGAACGGGTCGCCGCTGGGCTGCACGCCGACCGCCTGATAGGTCGCCTCGCGGCCGACCAGGTCGAGCAGCATCGCCAGCGTCAGCGCCTTGGAGACGGATTGGATGGTGAAAGGCGCGTCGGCGTCGCCGGCGGTGATCACCTCGCCATCCGCCGTCGCCACCGCGATGCCGAACTGGTCGGCCGGGACCTTGGCGAGCTCGGGGATGTAATCGGCCAACTCACCCTCGCGATTGGGCAGAAGCCGGTGGTAGAGGTCGGTCAGGCCGCTCTGGATCTGACCATGCGCCGAGCTTTGCGCCTTTAGCGCGGGCGGGGATGCGCTCAAATTCTCGATCTCCTGATCTTGGTTCCACCCGCCCACGCGGCCGCGGGGCACGGCGTGGACGAATGCTCGGCATGGCTGCATGCAAGGCACGGGCCGGTTGCACGGTGATGTCGATATTATGCGTGCAGCCGCGCGCATGGGTCCGCGCTGCCGCGCGGCTCATATGGGGAATGCGCCCGCGGCCTTCCCCCGAAACCGCGCCCGGTGCTAAGCCCCGCCCATGACAATCCCCCCTGATGCCACCATTGCATTCGGCGCCGACCATGGCGGTCTGATCCTCAAGGACCGTCTCGCCGAGGAGCTGCGCAAAGCCGGCCGCCCGGTCCTCGATCTGGGCACCCACGCCACCGCCTCGGTGGACTATCCGGACTACGCCCACGCCGTCGCGCAAGCCGTGCTCGATGGCCGCGCCGCCGCCGGCATCCTGGTCTGCGGCTCGGGCATCGGCATGTCGATCACCGCCAACAGGCATGCGGGAATCCGCTGCGCTTTGGTGCATGATGTCACCACCGCCCGCCTGTGCAGGCAGCACAACAACGCCAATATCCTGGCCCTGGGCGAACGCGTGATCGGCTGGGAAGTCGCGCTGGAAGCCATGACCGTGTTTCTGTCCACCGCATTCGAAGGCGGCCGCCACGCCCGCCGCCTCTCGCGCATCGATATCGGGCGCATCGACGTGATCGATGACGAAGAAGGGATCAACTGATGAACAGCCACACCACCACCGCCAGCCTTGACCGCTTCTTCACCGCCCCGCTGGCCGAGACCGATCCCGAACTCGCCGCCGCCATCGGCGCCGAGCTCCTCCGCCAGCAGGACGGCATCGAGCTGATCGCCTCGGAGAACATCGTCTCCGCCGCCGTGCTGGAAGCCCAGGGCAGCGTGCTCACCAACAAATACGCCGAAGGCTATCCCGGCCGCCGCTATTACGGCGGCTGCGTGGAG
>CAIVDX010000005.1 GCA_903904805.1 uncultured Rhodospirillales bacterium | reverse complement strand
GATCCGGGCCCTGCCCCTGCCGTTCGTGATCGACCATATGGGCCGGGTGGAGGCGAAGGAGGGGCTGCAGCAGCCCTCGTTTCTGGCCTTGCTGGAGCTGATGAAGATAGACAATGCCTGGGTGAAGGTGTGCGGCTCCGAGCGGGTTTCCTCGGCCGGAGCGCCCTTCACCGACAGCGCGCCGTTTGCCGCCGCGTTGATCAATACGGCACCGGATCGTGTTCTCTGGGGCACGGACTGGCCGCATCCCAATGTCGGCAAGAACATGCCCAATGACGGCGATCTGGTGGATCTGATCCCGCTGTTCGCGCCAGATCCGGTCAACCAGCAGAAGCTGCTGGTGGATAATCCTGCCCGCCTCTACGATTTCTCCAACTAAGGGGGAGCGAACATGTCCAGCGCGATGTCTGCCGGAGGTGGGATGCGGCCCGCGGCCCGGGCGCCCGGGTCAAAGCCATGGTATGCGCAGCTTTATGTGCAGGTGCTGATCGCCACGGTGATCGGCATCGTGCTGGGCTATTTCTACCCCACGCTGGGGGCGGCGATGAAGCCGCTGGGCGATGCGTTCATCCAGGTGATCCGCATGGTGATCGCGCCGATCATTTTCTTCACCGTGGTGAACGGCGTGGCCCGCATGGGCGACATGCGGCGGGTGGGTCGGGTGGCGATCAAGGCGCTGATCTATTTCGAGTTCATCACGACGGTGGCGCTGATCATCGCGCTGGTTTTCGTCAATGTCTGGCAGCCCGGTGTGGGCATGCATATCAATTCTGCAACGATCGATACCAAGGGGCTGAAGACCTATATCGACGCGACGCAGCATTTCGGCGCCGTCGAGTTCCTGATGAACATCATTCCGCCGACGGTGGTCGGTGCGTTCGCCCCCGGCAACGTGCTGCAGGTGCTGTTCTTCGCGGTGCTGTTCGCCTTCGGCCTGACCATGCTGGGCAAGAAGGGCGAGCCGCTGATGGTGGTGATCGATGTCGCCTCGCAGGTGATGTTCAAGGTGGTGAACATCATCATGTACACAGCGCCCATCGGCGCTTTCGGCGCGATGGCCTTCACGGTGGGTGCCTTCGGTGCCGGCGCGCTGGTCTCGCTGGGCGCGTTGCTGCTGGAATTCTACATCGCCTGCATCGTGTTCATCGTGGTCGCGCTCGGTGCGGTGGCGACGATCTCCGGTTTCTCGATCTTCAAGCTGATCCGCTATATCCGCGAGGAGCTGCTGGTGGTGATCGCCACCACCAGCTCTGAGACGGTGCTGCCGCAGCTGATGGCCAAGATCGAAGATGCCGGCTGCGAGAAATCGGTTGTGGGCCTGGTGGTGCCGACCGGCTACTCGTTCAATCTGGATGGCACCTGCCTGTATCTGGCGACCGCGGCGGTCTTCCTCGCCCAGGCGACCGACACGCCGCTGGATATCTGGCAGCAGCTGGGTCTGATGCTGGTGCTGCTGCTGACCTCGAAGGGCGCGGCGGGCATCGCCGGAGCCGCCTTCGTGGTTCTCGCGGCAACCTTGGCGACCGCGCAGTCGATCCCGGTGGCATCGGTGGCGCTGGTGCTGGGCATCCATCGCTTCATGTCGATGGCGCTCACGCCGACCAACCTCATCGGCAATGCGGTGGCGACCATCGTGGTGGCGCGCTGGGAGGGGGCACTCGATCAGACCCGCCTGCACGCGGTGCTGGATGGCCGCGCCTCGCGCACGCCGGAGGCGGTGGCGATAACGGGACGTTAAGCGGCTGGCGTCATGATGGCCCCGGGTTCGTGCGGGGCAGGCTTCATGGTGGCGGGGCGCAAAGGCGGGCAGGGCGCGACAATCGTCATCCGCAAGGAGGAGGTTGTGGAGGGCGGCCACCATGGCGGCGCGTGGAAGGTCGCCTACGCGGATTTCGTCACCGCGATGATGGCTTTTTTTCTGCTGATGTGGCTGCTCAACGCGACCACGGAGGAGCAGCGCAGGGGCCTGGCGGATTATTTCTCGCCCTCCAACATCTTCAGCCGCACCAGCTCGGGCAATGGCCAGCCCTTTGGTGGCCACACGCCCTATGTCGATGGTGCCATGGCGTCGGACAGCGGCTCAACCGACATCATCAAGGGCATCGCTCAACCCCAGCTTGACGTCGAGGAGGACGATACGGACAGCGTGGCAACGCCACGTGTGTATCGCCGGGAGGGCACGTCCGAGCCCTCGGTCGCCGAGCGTGACCGTGGCCGCGCGCGCCCGAACGCGCCTCCTGGACAGGCGGAGCGGGAGGCGCATGGGGTGGTCGCCAGGCAGGAAGCGGCGAAGCTCTCCGCGGCGGACACCGCCCGGCAGCAGCTTGCCCGCGAGCGCGCCGCCTTCGAGGCCGCCGCCCAGCAGCTGCGCGAGCGGGTTGCCGCCGATCCGCAGCTGGCGCCGCTCGCCCACCAGCTCGCCATCGATCTCACGCCGGAAGGGCTGCGCATTCAGATTCTGGATGAGGAAAGGTTGCCGATGTTCGCCACCGGGTCGGCGGTGCCAAATGATCGCGCGCGGCTGCTGTTGCAGAAGGTGGCCCCTGTGCTGCAGGGGCTGCCGGAGCAGATCTCGATCTCCGGCCATACCGATGCCGCGCCGTTCGCCGGCAAGGATCGCAGCAATTGGGATCTCTCCACCGAACGCGCACATGCGACCAGGCGGCTGCTGATCGACGCCGGATTGCCCGAGGCACGCATCCGCAGCGTGACCGGCAATGCCGACCGCGACCCGCTGCTGCCGGCCGATCCGCTCGCCGCGGCCAATCGCCGGATCGCCATCGTCGTGCTGAAAAGCGTCGCGCCGGCCGCGAAAGCGCCCTGATCGGCAATGACAACGATCGGCGGCTTCGTCTTTCTGCTTGCCTGTGTGTTTGGCAGCTATATCGCCTCCGGCGGCAGCCTCGGCCCGTTGATCGAGGCGATTCCGTTCGAGATGCTGACGATCGGTGGAGCGGCGATCGGCACGTTCATCATGTCGAACTCGATGCATGACGTGAAACATACGCTCGGCGCCTTCGGCAAGATGCTGAAGGGGGCGGTTTTTCACAAGGCCGACTATATCGAGTTGCTGTCGCTGCTGTATTATTTCGCCAGGCTGGCCAGCACCAAGGGCGCAATGGCTTTGGAGCCCCATATCGAGAAGCCGGAGGAAAGCGCCGCCTTCCAGAAATTCCCCAAGATCCTGAAAAACCACCATGCCTGTGCGCTGATCTGCGATTATCTGCGCATGGTGGGCATGAACGCGGATGATCCGAACCAGATCGAGGATGTGATGGCCCGCGAGCTGAAAAAGACCCTCGCCGAGGAATTGCATCCCTCGCACGCCATGCAGTCGCTCGCTGACGGGCTGCCGGCGTTGGGCATCGTTGCCGCGGTGCTCGGCGTGATCAAAACCATGTCGCACATCAACGAGCCGCCGGCGGTGTTGGGCGCGATGATCGGCGGCGCGTTGGTGGGCACCTTCCTCGGCGTGTTGCTCGCATACGGCATGGCCGGTCCGTTCGCCTCGCGCATGAAGGGGGTGGTGGACGAGGAAGCCAAATTCTACGAGGTGATTCGCGCCGTGCTGGTGGCCCATCTGCATGGCAACGCGCCGCAGGTCAGCGTGGAGACCGGGCGGAAGATGGCGCCCAATCAGCATATGCCGAGCTTCGCGGAGTTGGAGGCGGCTGTTCAGGCGTTGCAGATCGCCTGACCGCGATCGGCCTTGGTTTTTCAAATAACCCCTCGCCGACCTCGGCCAGCCGTCGCGGCGGTGTGTTCAGGCACCGAGGCGATCAAACCACGGCAATCATCACGCGCTCAAGCTGCACGGGTTAACCCCGACCGATTGAGGCCGCCGCAACGTCCCTCGAAGCACTAAACGTAGCGCAGGATCACGAAGCCGAGAATCACCCCCGCAGCCACGAGGGAGGTCACCAGTGTCAAACGCTTCTCAATAAAGTCGCGAACGGGGCTCACCGAACCTGCGCAAAAGGGCCGCCACGATGAAAAATCGTGCGCCGCGTGTCACCAGACTTGCAGCCATGAAGATCGGGAAACTGAACGCGGCGGCTCCGGAGGCGATCGTCACGATTTTGTAGGGGATTGGCGTCAGCCCCTTAACGAGGATAACCCACAGACCGTAATCGGCGTAGCGATCCTTGAATGACTGGAATGCGGCCTCGTAGTGATAGGCAGGCAGCAGCGGCTGCGCGAGCTGGTCGAACAGCTGACGTGACCCCCGCGGCGGCAAGGCCCAGCGCGCCAGCCTAAGCCGCCTGGCCGACGGTCAGGACCCCAACCGTCCGGCGACCATCGAGGATCCAAGGGTACTGGAGGAAATCGCCAAGGTATTCAGCACAAGATAGTTGGAGATTTTTTGTTTCAAAACAAAATCAGAATATTTTGGGAAAACGCACATAGTGAATGATGGCGTAAAGCACTACCACGCAAGCTACGCTCGAGAGAGTGACAAGAAGTGGACGACGCTCAACAAGGCGGCGAATGGGCTCCCCATATTTCCTAAGGATGCCAGCCACGAGGAAAAAACGCGCACCACGAGTGATGAGACTAGCAGCCATGAAAATGGGAAAGCTAAACTCGGCTGCACCGGACGCAATGGTGACTAACTTATAAGGTATAGGCGTCAGGCCCTTTATAAGAATCACCCACACGCCAACGCGACTATAAAGTTGTTTAAACGAGACAAAGTCGTCTTCAAGGTGAAAAGCATGAAGCAATGGCTGAGCAAAGCGATCGAATAGCGCATACCCTAAAATGTATCCGAAGGCCCCGCCGATCACACTACCAATCGTGCAGATGAGAGCGAACCGCCACGCCTGGTTCGGGCGTGCCATGGCCATTGGTGCGAGCATCACATCCGGCGGGATGGGAAAGAAACTCGACTCGGCGAACGCGATGACGAACAGCCACACCGGCGCGGCCGGCGAGGCGGACAGGGCGATCACACGGTCATACAGGCGTTTAAGCATGCCGGGGCGTAGCAGGGTAGGCAACGCAAGGCCAGGGGCTTTGCCCCCCGGGTGCACAATTCACCAAACGAAGGCTCCTATTTGCGCCAGCGTTATGGCGCTGACGATCTGGTCTCGTGTCGGATCATAGGGGAACCGCGGCAACATACCAGTCATGGATGTCGGCCCCCGTGCAGATCAGCACGTCCTCCCGCTTGCGAATGTGGCACAGCGCCTCGCGGAAATAGCGCAGCCGGTGCGGCGCGCCCATGATGTAGGGATGCACCACCAGCGCCATCACCCGCGCGCCCTTCGCCGAGTCGGCGTAGATCTGCTCGAACTGATCGATTGCCCGGTCGCGATATTCGCGCGCCGGATGATGCTGGATCAGCATCATCGCCACATCGTTGCATTCCTGCGTGTAGGGGATGTTCACGATCGGCGCCGTGCGCGTGTTCAGCCGCACCGGCTGGTCATCCAGCACCCAGTCGCACACATAGTCGAAGCCTTCCTCCTTGAGGATATCGGGCGTCTCCCATGTCTCGGTCAGGCCTGGCCCCAGCCAGCCGCGCACCTTGGTGCCGGTGTAGGACTCGATGGCCGCCCGCGTCTTCACGATGTCCTCGCGCTCATCGGGCACTTTCTGCATGTTCTTCTGGCCGAAGCCGTGGCCGATGAACTCCCAGCCGCGCTCCTTCGCCGCGCGTGAGATCGGTTCGTAGCTCTGCACCGCTGAACCATTGATCGCGAGCACGCCGGGGATCTTCAACTCATCAAAGACATCCAGCATCCGCCAGAAGCCGACGCGATTGCCGTATTCGTGCCAGGCCCAATTGGGAATATCCGGGGTGGGCGAGCCGCCGGCCGGCGGGGTCAGCACGGTGCGCGGCATGGTCTCGCGCGGGTTCCATTCCTCGATGTTGACGATCACCCACAGCGCCATGCGCTTGCCATCGGGCAGGCTGAGCTTCGCCCGATCGGCGATGGCGGAGAAGGCAAGCCGTTCTGTTGGCAGCATGATCAGCGCCTTTCGATGATGGTGACAGTGAGCGTGCCCACGCCGTCGACAACGCCGTGCAGGACATCTCCGGGGCCGACCGGCGCGACACCGGCCGGGGTGCCGGTATAGATCAGATCGCCCGGGCGCAGATCATATTGCGCGGAGAGTTGCGCGATGATTTCGGGCACATTCCAGATCAGCTGTGCCAGGTCACCGCGTTGCTTCTCGGCGCCATTGACCGACAAGGTGATGGCACCGCGCGATGGATGACCGATGCGCGCGGCAGGATAGATCGGCGAGCACGGCGCGCTCTCATCGAAGGATTTGCCCGGTTCCCACGGCAACATCTTCTCGCGCGACTCCCGCTGGCGGTCGCGCCTGGTCATGTCGAGACCCACGCCGTAGCCATAGATGTGCGACAGCGCCTGCGCCTCCGCAATGTCGCGCCCGCCCGTGCCGATCGCCACCACCAACTCGATCTCGAACTGATAATCCGAGGTGAACGTCGGATATTCGATGTGCGCGCCATCCTGCACGATCGCGTCCGTGGGCTTTTGGAAAAAGAACGGCGGATCGCGCTCATCCGCCTCGCCCATCTCCCGGATATGATCGAGATAGTTGCGCCCGACGCAGTAGATGCGCCGCACCGGAAAGAGCGCGTCCTCGCCCACAACCGGCAGGGTGATGGTGGGGAGGTCGAAAATCGTCGTCGCGGTCGGCATCACTGTGTCCCCGTTGCGTGTCGGCACGAAGTCTGCATACAGTTGGGCGGGCGTCAATGT
>CAIVDX010000004.1 GCA_903904805.1 uncultured Rhodospirillales bacterium | reverse complement strand
GTCTTTGTTGGAACGAAGAGCCACGGCATAAAGAACTCCTTCGTTATTTCACGACATTCGTTCAGAGAATCGTTGCCCGCATCAACGATGCGGGGAACAACCACAAAAGCCGAAGGGCCCCGCTGCCACAACCAAACCGCCCCAAAACTCCCAAAAGTTTTTTGCTTCTTTTTTTCAGAAAAGAAGCGCTCAACCTTCGCTACCCCAGCGTCGCGCACGCCTGCGCAATCTCCTCATGATGCGTGAGCCAACAAAACTCATGCTCGCGCACAGTGTCGATGCACTCGGCCAACTCGATCAACCCCGCCGGCCGGCCAAACACATGCGCGTGCACGGTGATATCCAGACACATCGATGGTGAGCCGATCCGCTCCCAATTCCCCAGAATGCGGCGCAGCGTCCGGCTGAACTGGCCGGCCTCGTTGCCGTAGCGCACCGTCATCGGCAGATCGTTGATATCGGTGGTGAACGGCATTCCCACGATCGGCCCGGCCGGCGTGGTCACCATGCGCGGCAGATCGGCATCGAAGAAATCGGCGTGGTAGAGCATACCCGCCTCGGCACACAGTTCGGTGGTGTGCGCGCTCGGCGTGCAGCGCGGTGACAGCCAGCCGCGCGCGGGGCGGCCGCTGGCGTGCTCGATGAGGTTCATGCACAGCGCAAGATCGGATTTCTCCTGCTCGCGGCTCTGATAGACCGGAATGGTGTTCTGCGCGTAGGCGTGCGCGCCCAGCGCGTGGCCCTGCCTGGCGATCGCCGCCACCAGGTCGGGATAGCGCTCGGCGAGAATGCCGCTGGTGTAGAACAGCGCCGTGGCATCGGCGCGCGCGAACAGATCGAGCAGCCGCCAGGCCCCCACCTTTGGCCCATACAGCGCCCAGCTCTGCGCCTGCAGATCGATGAAGCCAGGCTTCAGCGGATTGGCCACCGGCCCGATCGCCGAGGGCGAATCATCCGCATAGCCCTCGAGCATCACGATCAACGACACCGCGACACGGCGCCCCGCGGGCCATCCGGCCGGACCAGCTTCACTCATCGCAAACCTCCCTGCAGGCCGTGGCCCAGACATCTTGGCATGACCATCCCGCGCCGTCCGCCGAGGGTCAATCCGACGGCTCAGGTGAGCGGCTTCATCCGATAGGTCGCGATCGCCAGCGGCATTGCCGCGGCCGCGCACACCGTGCCCAGGCCGAACACGAAAGGCAGCCCGAAATTGCCCGCCACCACGCCCGCGATCGGCCCGGCCACCGCCAGCGAGACATCCATGAACGCGTTATACGCCCCGATCGCCGCGCCCCGATTGGCAGGTGGAATCCGCCGCACCATCGGCACGCCCAGCAGCGGGAACATCAGCGACAGCCCCGCCCCCGTCATCGCCGCGCCCAGCATCGCCACCGCCGGATGCGGCGCGACCCAGATCAGCAGCTGCCCCAGCGTCTCCACCCCCAGCACGAACAAAGCCACGCCAGGCCCCGCCGCGCGGTCCGGCACCCCACCGAACAAGATCCGCGGTGCCACATAGGCGGCCCCATAGATGCCCAGCGCCACGCCGCCACCGGCCCAGCCCTTCTCGGCGAAGTCCAGCACCAGGAAGGAGGCCACACAGCCGAACCCGACCCCGCCCAGCCCGAGCGAGGCGCCGGGGATCGACACCCAGCCGATCACCCGCCACACCGGCGCGCGCCTGCCACCCATCCCCGGAATTCCCGGCAGGCTGGCCACAATCGCCAACCCGATCAGCGGCACCACAACCGTGGCGACCGACACCGCGCCAAAGCCGCCAAACCCATCGAGCGCCACTCCCACCGGCGCGCCGATCGCCAAGGCCGCGAAGAACGCCGCGCCATTCCACGACATCGCCTGCCCCGCCAGATCCGGCGTAACGCGCGCCATCCCCCACACCAGGCCGCCGGTGATGATCATGCTTTCCGCAGCGCCCATCACCAGCCGCCCGATCAGCAGCATCAGCAGGCTCGGCACCGGCATGCCTGCCAGCGGGATCGAGGCGAGATAGAACAGACCAGAGACCGCACTGCCCGCGCAGCCCAGCATCAGCGCGGTGCGCCCGCCATGGCCATCGCAGATATTGCCCGCATATTGCCGCGTCAGCAGCGTCATCACCGACTGCGCGCCCACCGCCATGCCGACAATCACCGGCCCGAACCCCAGCGTGTCATGCACCCACACCGGCAACACCGGCAGCGGAATGCCCATGCCGAGCATCGACAGCAGAACCGACAGCGCAACGGGCCAGACGCGGCCGATCGCGGCCAGGGGGAGAGTCATCTTGAAGTCCTCAGCAGAGCGCGTTCTTTTTTGAAAAAAGAACCAAAAAACTTTTTCTTGTTAGCTCATTTTGCGGCAGCGACCGTGGGCTTCGGCTTCAAGGTGGTGAGCCAGAGGATGAACAGGCCGACAAGGGCGGACACCACCGAGCCCAGCAGAATCGCCAACCGCGCTTCGGCCTCTCTGGGATGATCGCGGAAGGCCATGTCGCCGATGAACAGGCTCATGGTGAACCCGATGCCGCACAGCAACGACAAGCCGTAAAGATGCCCCAGGCTCATCCGCCCCGGCAGCTTCGCCACCCCCAGCTTCACCGCCGCCCAGGTGGCGCCGAACACGCCGATCTGCTTGCCCGCGAACAGCCCCAGCGCGATGCCCGGCACCAGCGGATCGGCCAGCGCGTTGGCGCTCAGATCGCCCAGAGACAGCCCGGCATTGGTGAAGCCGAACAGCGGCATGATCACGAACGCCACCCAGCGGTTCAGATAGGATTCCAAAATCTCCGCCGGCGCCTCATGCTCGAAGGCCACCCCATGCGCGCCGCGATTCATCGGCACCGCGAAGGCCAGCGCCACGCCCGCCAGCGTGGGATGAATCCCCGAGCGCATGGTGAAGTACCACAGCACCAGGCCACCCAACAGATAGGGGGCGAGCGGGCGAAACCCCGTCCGCCCCAGGAGGAACAGCAACACCCACACGCCGCCGGCCGCCACGAGTGCGGCCAGATTCACCGTCTCGGTGTAGAACAGCGC
>CAIVDX010000003.1 GCA_903904805.1 uncultured Rhodospirillales bacterium | reverse complement strand
TGCCGGTGGCGGGGGCCTCGCTGCTGGATGAGGCGACCGCGGCGGCCGAGGCGGTGGCCATGGCGTTGGCAAAACCCAAGGCGGTGAAACGCATCGTGGTGAGCGCGGATGTGCATCCGCAGACCATCGCGGTGCTGCGCACGCGGGCCCGGCCGTTGGGTGTGGAGATCGTGGAGGTCGTGCCGGGATGTGTCGATCTGCCGCAGGCGGCTTCTGTCGTGCTGCAATATCCGGGCAGCACCGGCGCGGTGCGTGATCTCACCGACGAGATTGCCGCGGCGCATGGGGTGGGGGCATTGGCGATTGTCTGCGCCGACCTGCTTGGGCTCGCCCTGCTGACGCCGCCCGGCGAGATGGGGGCGGATATCGTGGTTGGCTCGGCGCAGCGCTTTGGCGTGCCGATGGGATTTGGCGGCCCGCATGCGGGGTTTTTGGCGACCTCGGATGCGTTGAAGCGGTCGATGCCGGGGCGGCTGGTGGGGCTGAGTTTGGATGCGGACGGCGCACCGGCGCTGCGGCTCGCGTTGCAGACGCGTGAGCAACATATTCGGCGGGAAAAGGCGACATCCAATATCTGCACCGCACAGGTGCTGCTGGCGGTGATCGCGGCCTGCTATGCGGTGTGGCATGGCGCAGATGGTGTGCGTCGGATCGCGCGGCGGGTGGCCCTGATGGCGGGCATGCTCGCCGATGCGGCGCGACGTGGTGGCTTCGGTGTGCGGCACGGGCAGTTTTTCGACACCGTCGCGATCGCGTGTGACGCGGATGCGGTGATGGCGCGCGCGCTGGCGGCGGGGTTCAATCTGCGGCGGGTGGATGGCGGCTGTGTGGCGGTCGCGCTGGATGAGAGCGTGACGGCAGCCGAGCTTGATACGCTGTGCGCGCTGTTTGGCGCCGGGGCGGGCGCGGCGGTGGCGGGCATTCCGCCGGGTTTGCAGCGCTGTTCTGACTTTCTCACCGCGCCGGTGTTTGCGGGCAAGCGCAGCGAGCATGCCATGCTGCGCTGGCTGAAGGCGCTGGAGAGCAAGGATATCTCGCTGACGCGCGGGATGATCCCGCTCGGGTCCTGCACGATGAAGCTGAATGCGGCCGCCGAGATGCTGCCGATTTCGCTGCCGGGGTTTGCCGATATTCACCCCTTCGCGCCGGTGGATCAGACCGAGGGCTACGCGACGCTGATCGGGCGCCTGTCGGACTGGCTCGCGCGGATCACGGGATTTTCCGCGGTGTCGTTGCAGCCCAATGCCGGCAGCCAGGGTGAGTATGCCGGCCTGCTGGCGATCCGCGCCTGGCAGGAGGCGCGGGGGGAGGGCCAGCGTGATGCCTGTCTGATCCCGGCCTCGGCCCATGGCACCAATCCGGCGAGTGCGGCGATGGTGGGACTGCGCGTGGTGGTGGTTGCCTGCGATCGCGCGGGGAATGTGGATCTTAATGATCTGCGCAGGAAGCTTGCCGCCGAGGCGGGGCGGGTGGCGGCATTGATGATCACCTATCCCTCCACGCACGGCGTGTTCGAGGCGGGCATTCGCGAGATCTGCGCGCTGGTGCATGAGGCCGGCGGGCAGGTCTATATGGATGGCGCCAACATGAATGCGCAGGTGGGGATCACCTCGCCGGGCGAAATCGGTGCGGATGTGTGCCATTTGAATCTGCACAAGACATTCTGCATTCCGCATGGCGGCGGTGGGCCTGGTGTGGGGCCGATCGCGGTGGCCGCGCATCTGGCGCCGCATCTGCCCAATCATCCGATGCGGGCGGATGCGGGGCCGTCGGGCGGTGTGGGGCCGGTGTCGGCGGCGCCGTTCGGCAGCGCGCTGATCCTGCCGATTTCCTATGCCTATATTCGGCTGATGGGATCAGCGGGGTTGCGCAGGGCCACCGAGATCGCGATTGTGTCGGCGAATTATATCGCGGCACGGCTGCGGCCCCATTTTCCGGTGCTGTTCACCGGGCAGGGCGGGTTTGTGGCGCATGAATGCATCATCGATTGTCGCGGCTTGCAGGCCGCGGCGGGGGTGAGCGTGGAGGATATCGCCAAGCGTCTGCAGGATTATGGGTTTCATGCGCCGACGATGAGCTGGCCGGTGGCGGGCACGCTGATGATCGAGCCGACGGAGAGTGAGCCGTTGGCGGAGATTGATCGGTTCGTGGACGCGATGATCGCGATTGCCGGTGAGATAGGCGCGATTGAAGATGGCAGGTTGGATCGGGCGGATAACCCTCTGAAGAATGCGCCGCATACGCAGGCGATGGTGATGGCGGATGTGTGGACGCATCCCTATTCCAGGGCGCAGGCGGGGGTGTTGGTGGAGGGGAAATATTGGCCGCCGGTGCGCCGGGTCGACAATGTGTATGGGGACCGCAATTTGGTGTGCACCTGTCCGCCAATGGAGGATTACGATTTGGTGGCGGATTGACGCGTGCACGGTGTTTGGTCAGGGACCGCACCCAACATTCAAAAGTTTTTTGCTTCTTTTTTTCAAAAAAGAAGCGCTTGCCTTGCCTTGCCTTACGCTGTCGCCAGACGTGCCTGATAGGGCCTGTCATCCATCGGCCATTGCAGTGTCGCCGCCAGCAGGCCGATGGCGATCAGGGTGAGCCAGGCGAGGGTGTAGGCGCCGGTGACGTCGAGCACGATGCCGCCCATCCAGCTGCCGGCGAAGGCGCCGAACTGGTGGCTGAAGAAGACCACGCCGAAGAGTGTGTTGAAGTGGCGCAGGCCGAAGATGCGGGCGATCAGGTTGGAGACGAAGGCGTTCACCCCCAGCCAGGTGAGGCCCATCGCGCCGGCGAAGACCAGGGTGGCGGTGGGGCTCGGCGGCACGCAGAGATAGATGGCGATGGCGGTGGTGCGGAAGAGATAGGTGGCCGCGAGCATGTGGCGGTCGAGGAAATAGCGGCCGAGATAGCCTGAGCCGTAGGAGCCGATCGCGTTGGTGATGCCGATCACCGCGAGGGCTTCGGCGCCGACGTCGGAGGACAGGCCGCACAGGCTGAGATAGCGCGGCAGGTGGGTGGTGATGAACATCAGCTGGAAGCCGCAGGCGAAGAAGGCGATCGTCATCGCCACGAAGCCGCGATGGCGGGCGGCGGCGCGCAGGGTGGCGGAGAGGCTGACGATCTCGTTCGCGGGTGGCACCGCGCCGCGCACGGTGACGTGTTTGCCGCCACGCAGGAAGATGCAGAGCACGGCCATCAGCGCGGCGATGGCGGCGTAGGCCAACAGGGCGGTGGTGTAGCCCATGCTGTCGATCAGCGCCTGGCCGAGCGGGGCGAAGAGCAGGATGCCGAGTGTGGCGGCCCCGGAGACCATGCCGATCACCTGGGTGCGGCGCTCGGGCGGGGCGGCGCGGGCGACCGCGCCCAGCAGCACGCCGAAGCCGGTGCCGGAGACGCCGATGCCGGTCAGCAGTCCGGTGCCGACATCGAGCGCGAGGAAGCCGGATTGCGACAGGCCCATCAGCACCAGGCCGGCCACATAGAGGATGGTACAGCCGAGGATGACGGTGCGCGGGCCGTAGCGGTCGGCCAGCGCGCCGATGCCGGGCTGGATGGTGCCCCAGATGAGGTTCTGCAGGGCCATCGCCAGGCCGAAGCTCGCGGCGGAGACGCCGATGGAGGTGGTCATTGGCGTTTGGAACAGGCCGAAGCATTGGCGCAGTCCCATCGAGATGACGATGATCGCGCAGGCGAGGCCGACGGTGCGCCAGTCGGTTTTCGCCGGCGTCGTGTTGGTTCTGGTGGACATGGCTGCTCCCGTTGGGGGGAGTTTCCACGGCACGGCGCTCGCATGGCAAGATACGGGCGCGGGGTTGTGATATGCGTGCCGCAGGTGGGGGCCAGGCGTGATGGATGATGGGGGCGAGCCGATCCTGCGGGTGACGCGGGAGAGCCTGCGCGATGGGTCGCTGATCGCGTTCGCGCGCAAATTCGCGCCGGCGGGGATGCGGATTTTCACCGAGGAGGAGCTGGATGCCAGCCTGAGTGCCACGATGGCGCAGCACGTGGCGGGCGCGGATGTGGAATTGTTCGCCTATGGCTCGCTGATGTGGAACCCGGTGGTGCGGTTTTCGGCGCAGGCGCCGGCCCTGGTGCGGGGCTGGCATCGCAAATTCTGTCTGCATCTGACCAGCGGGCGGGGGTCGGCGGAGCAGCCGGGGCTGATGCTCGCGCTGGATCGGGGCGGGGCGTGTGCGGCGATGTCGCTGCGGATACCCGCGGAGATCGCGCGCGAGGAGCTGGCGCTGCTGTGGCGGCGGGAGATGTTCACCGGGAGTTATCAGGCGCGCTGGTTGCCGGGTGTGGTGGACGGGCGGCGGACCAGGCTGCTGGCGTTCGTGGCGAACCGCGGGCATCCGCGCTATCTGCCGGCGATCGAGGATGCCG
>CAIVDX010000002.1 GCA_903904805.1 uncultured Rhodospirillales bacterium | reverse complement strand
GCACCTCCACCTCACGGGTGTAGCTGACCCCATTGACCTTCAGCGTAATGGTTCGTGATTCACCCCAGCTCATGCCGCCAACTTCCCTGCTGTCTCGATCCGCGCCCAGGCCTTGCCCAGCGCCCTTTTCGCCATCACACCGGCCAGATGCGCACGATATTCAGCCGGCACCAGCGCATCACCAATCGCCTCGATGCCGGCGGCGAACTTGGCCACCTGCGCGAACAGCGCCTCGCTGCCGACCTGCCCGATGAGCGCCTGCTCGGCCTCGCTGACCCGCACCGGCGCTGGCCCCACGCCGCCGATGGTGAGCACTGCGCGGTCAATCCGCCCGGCACCATCCACGGTCAACATCGCGGCGGCCGAGGCGATGGCGAAATCGCCGTGCCTGCGGGCAAACTCCACGAATGCAGCACCGTGGCCATCCGGCCATGGGGTGATGCGCACACCGATCAGCATTTCATTGAAATTCAGCGCCGGCGTCATGTAGCCAAGCGTCCATTCCGAAGCCGGAATTTCACGCACCCCACCCGGGCCCTGCGCGATCATCGTGCCGTCGAACGCCACCAGCGTTGCGACCATTTCGGCCGCCGGGTCGAGGTGGCACAACGAGCCGCCGATGGTGCCGCGATTGCGCGTCTGCCGATGGCCGACCCACTGGATCGCCTCGTTCATCAGCGGCAACCTGGCGGCGATCAGGTCGGAATATTCAATCTCGCGCTGGCGCGTCATGCCGCCAATCTCGATATGGCCGGCGGCTTCGCGGATATAGGCGAGTTCGCCGAGGCGGCCGATATCGATCACGTGATCGGGCAGCACATAGCGCATGTTCAGCATCGGCATAAGGGATTGGCCACCGGAGAGCACGCGGGCATTTTCCAGCGTGGAGACCAGGGTGATTGCCTCGGCCAGCGTGGCAGGCGTGTGGTAACTGAAGGCAGGCGGTTTCATCGGCGGATGGGCTCCCGGTGGCGTGACGTCAACAGGATAGGCCGCCGGATGAAGACTGCCAACAGGCTGGGGGCTGGAGCCCTCACGCCCCAGACTGATCCCCGCACGGCGCGGTGTCGACTAGCCGATCGCCTTCTTATCGATCCTGCCTGTGCCGTCCACGAACCACCGCTCCGAGGCAAAAGGCTTGCCCTCCAGGCGCGCGATCATCCAGTCCGCCATCATGGTCGGCGGGAAGGGCCCGAGATTGGCCGACGGAACACCGCCCACCGAGTGGCGCGAGTCGGCATAGATCACCAGATTCCGCGGCGCCTTCATCACGCCGATCATCTTCTCGGTGAATTCCAGCGGGCTCAGCTCATCGGCCTCGCCGGCCACCACCATGTAGGGGCATGCGATCTTCTCGGCATGGCCCTCCCAGGTGAGGCTTTTGACGAACTCATCGAACTTCGCCTCGTCGGTGAAGTTCGACATCCACATGAAGCGCTTCTTGAAGGTGGGAGATGCCTCCTCAAAGATCGTGTGGCAGCCGGGCTCAAGACAGGTGCTCATCACGGCGGTGGCAGCGATGCGCGGCTCGTGGGCGGTCATGATGGTGCCGAAGAAGCTGCCGAAGCTGGTGCCGGTGACGCCGATCTTTTTCGCGTCCACCTCCGGCCGGGCGATCACCCAATCGACCAGCGCGGGCCCAGCGTCGATCCAATTTTGCATCGAGACGAACAGGCCCAGCAGCGGAGCCTCATACTGGCCAGGCCCGTCGATCGCCAGCACCGCCATGCCGCGTGCGAGCCAACGATCGTTGGAGAGCGCGACCGACGCCTCCTTGAAGCTGTCCATGCCGGGAATGGCAATCACTACCGGGATGCGACCACCGGTATAGCCAGGCGGCAGATGGAACCAGCCGGGGATGGATTTGCCTTTGAACGGCACCGAGACCGCCTCGATGCGATGATCGGCCAGACGCGCATAGTTGGTGAAGCAGTCGCGCTTCTTGCGGTGGAGTTCCAGATGCGGGCCGCCGAAATCATCATAGGGCCATTCCGCCGCGCCATAATGCACCGCGGCCATGTACCAGTTGTCGCGCGCGCTGATCGGGCGGCCCTCGGCCTCGGCGGTCTTCGCCTTGGCCTCGCGGCGCTTGGCGGTGGCCTCGAAGGCCGGGCCGATATCGGCCATCTTCTGCACCCGCGCGCGAATGGCGGCGAAATCGGCGGTGGCTTCTGGCCCGCAGGGCGAGGAGAGATAGATCGACCGCGGCTGGTCCCAGTCGATGCCGTTGGCGCGGATCACATTGTCGAGCGCCCAGCGCTGTTCGGTGTAGCGCCTGGTGACCGCCTCGCCCGGTGCGCCGGCCAGGGCGGTGGTTGCGATCATCGCGGGTGCGGCGTCGGCGGTGCGCAGAAGGTTGCGACGGTCCATGGAGGTCCTCCCGGTTATTGTTGTTGCGGGAAGACTACAACACGCCGAACCGGTCTTCTACTCCCCCTCCAGCAGCCGGTACCCCACCCCCGGCTCGGTGGCGAGCAGGTGGGCGGCGGCCCCGAGCTTGCGGCGCACCTGCCCGACATGCACGCGCAGATACTGCACATCCTCGACATGGGCCGGGCCCCACACGGCCAGCAACAGCTGGCGGTGGGTCACCACGCGGCCGACATGGCGGGCGAGCATGCCGAGCATGTCGTATTCGCGTGGGGTGAGGGTGACCACCTGCCCCTCCAGCAGAACGCGCCGGCGCGGCAGGTCGATCTCGAGCGGCCCGAGATGCAGCACAGGGGCAGGCGCGGGCCCGGGGGCGGCGTTGCGCAGGGCGGCGCGCAGGCGGGCCAGCAGCTCACCCACATCGAAGGGCTTCTCGACATAGTCGT
>CAIVDX010000001.1 GCA_903904805.1 uncultured Rhodospirillales bacterium | reverse complement strand
GCGGCCGCGGCGGCCGGCGCAGCGGCTGCAGCCGGCGCGGCACCCCAGGTGCCCACGCCGCCATGGCCGCGGCATGCACCGGAACGGCTGGTGCCAGAGAAACTCGTCCCGTCCTTGCAGACGGCGGTGACCGCCTCGGCGGTCTGCGCCTGCGCGGTGCCGACCCAGGCACTCGCGGCGAACGCGGCGACAAAGGCCAGCGCCAGAACTCGTGTGCTCATTCTCATCACTCCTGTGTTGCGGCCATCCGGCTCAACGGCGGCGACCGAACCATAGCCAAGCCGATTCCGCGCCCCGGCGCCAGCGTCATCGCAATGAAATCGTCGCGGATTGATCCAGATCATCGCGCCGGGCCGCGCGCCATGGCCCGATGGCGCGTCACCATCCAAGGGGAGGCTCAGATGAGCAACGGCGAACAATTCTACGGCATCGTGGTCCTGGCGACCTTCACCCTGTTCAGCGTCGTGCTGGCCTGGCAGTCCTGGTCCTACGCCCACAGCAAGCGGGCCCGCACGATCCAGCTTGTGCGGACCCCGGCGACGGGTGCCCAAACATTCGGCCACGCCGCGCACTGACAGCGTCTCCGGTCACGGCCCCCACCGTGACCGGACACCGGCCTCACACCGCCGCAGCAGCCGCGGCGTTGCCGAGACCATTCACCGCCAGATCGGCGACCAACGCCCCCACCAGCGCGACGACGTCCCCATGCGTGCCGCCGTAGACATAGAAGTCCGGCCGCACGACCATCGCCGTCCAGCCATGGGCTGCCATGAAGGGGACGATCCGCCCATCCAGATCAACCAACTCGGCCATATCGGCGACACGCAGCCCCAGACGATCCAGCATCGCCCGGGTCGGCTGATCAAGCCTGCCCAGCGCATCACCATCCAGCGTGACCAGCACAAAACCAGGCCCCACCACATCATCCAGCCGCCCGCCGACATCGCCGCGCGTCACCCGTACATGCGGTGACAACTGCCCCGCACCCGGCGACAGCAGGCCATCCGGGCCCCGCATCAGCAGCCCGTCAGCCAACTGCGGAAACGGCGGCGGCGGCTCCACCTTGCCGGTCAGGAACGCCTCATCGCGCTCCGCTGCCTTCACCGGATCGGGGATGCAGATGATCTTGCCGAGATAGATCGACGCCTCGACGAGCTGGCTCACATGTGGCCGCCGCTCCGGCTGGTAGAAGTCAAACAGGGTGTCACCAGCCACTCCATCCAACACCAGCCCCAGCTTCCAGGCCAGGTTCCACGCGTCGCGCATGCCTGAACACATGCCCTGCCCCATAAAGGGCGGCATCACATGCGCCGCGTCGCCGGCGATCAACAGCCGTCCATCCCGCCACCGCTCGGCGATCAGCGAGCGGAAATTATAGACCTTGTGCCGTATCAGCTCGATCTGCTCCGGCCCCGCCCACGGCCCGAGCAGCTCCCACACCCGCGCCTCGCTCTCCAGCTCCTCATTGCGCTCGCCCGGAAGCCGCATGAACTCCCAGCGCCGGAACACCCGTCCCTCACGCACCCCCGCCGGCACGATCGTCGTCGGCCGCAGCGGGTTGCAATATTGCCCCGCCGCCGGGATGCCGAGCGTCTCGATGGTCACGCCCGGCTTGAGCAGCACGTCGATCACCAGCCAGTCCGCCTCGAAGCCGTGATCCTCCTGCCCGCCGCCAATCGCCTGACGCACCAACGAGTTCGCCCCATCGCAGCCCACCACGTAGCGGGCCAAGACGATGGTCTGCTCGCCGGTGGCCCGATTGCGCACCGTCACGCGCGCAAGCTCCTTGTCCTGCGAAACCGCGATCGCCTCCCACCCCAGCCGCACATCGACGGTGGGCTGGCCCGCCACGGCGCGATCCAACGCCTGTTCCAGCGTGGGCTGGTGCACGAAATTGATTTCCGGTCCGCCGGAGATCGAGTCGACCGACCAATCGATCTCCAGCAGCGTCTTCCAATCCGCATTGAACCATTGGTAGATCGGCCCGCGCTGGCAGATGGCTGGCAGATCCGCCTCCATTCCCAGCGCGCACAGCACCCGATACAGCTCATGATCGATGCAGACCGCCCGCGGCAACGGGTAGCGCGCGGTCCAGCGCTCGACCACCACGACATCGCGCCCCTGCCGACCCAGCGCGAGCGCCAGCGTCTGACCGACCGGCCCATAGCCGATCTGGATCACGTCATGAATCCGCTCGACCATCGCAGTGGTCCCGACGGTCACACTATTTGGCGTCGTTGAACGGGCAGCCCTGCACCGGATCGACGAAGTTGGGATAGGTGGCGATCACCTCGAAGCCCACACCATCGCCCTCCTTCACGGTCTTCACGATATAGACATTCTGTGTGGCCTGATGGTTCTTCGCCATCGACATCGGCCCGCGCGGACCGACATAGCTCACCTTCTCGATCGCATCCGCGAGGGCTGCACGATCCTTGGTGTCACCATTGCGCGCCCTCAGCGCCTCGATGATGAAGCGCATGGAGTCGTAGGCCATGACCGCGAATTCCTCGGGGTCCTCATTGAATTTCGCGCGGAAGGCGGCCACGAACGCGCGGTTCACCGGCGTGTCCAGCTCTTTCACATAGTTCGATGGCGAGATCACCCCAAGAGCGGCCGGCCCCTGCGCGGCGCGCAGCACCGGCGGGGTGATGCCGATCGGCCCGTAGAGCGGCACGGTCGCTTTCAGGCCATAGGACTCATATTGCTTGACGAACAGCAACGCCTCGCCGGCGAAATAGACCGCGAACACGCCGCCGGGATTGGCCGCCCGCGCCTGGCTGATATAGGGCCCGTAATCCTGCGTACGATCGAAGGGCGTGTATTCCTCGCCGACAATCTTGCCCCCTCCCGCCTCATATCCCTTCTTGAAGGCCGCAACATATTCGTGCGGCGCCACATAGTCCGAGGCCAGCACATACATGCTTTTCGGCCCGTTCTTCGCCGACCACAGGCCCATCGGCTCGGTGATCTGGGCCGATGAGTAGGACGCCCGAAACACGTAACGATCGCATTTCTCGCCAGTTATCGCATTCGCCGCGGCGTTTGAAATCACGTAGGGAATCTTCTGCTGCGACAGATAGGGATACACCGCCAAGGCCACGGCGGAATTGATCTCACCCGTCATGATCTCGACCTTGTCGGACAGCACCAGCTTGCGGGTCTTGCTGACACCGACATCGGGTTTGCCCTCGGTATCCTCCTGGATCATCACCAGCGGGCGCCCGGCAACCACTCCGCCGGCCTCATCGACGGCGAACTGCATGCCCTTCAACTGGCGCTGTCCGAGCACGGCGAACACGCCGGTGGTGGGCATCAGCACGCCGATCTTGATCGGATCTGCCGCGTGGCCCGGGCGGGCGCCGAGCGCGAGGATCGCGGCTGTTGTCATTGCAAGAATCTTGGTGTGTGAACGCATGGTCAGTTCCCTCCCGTCGGTCTCAACGCCGAACTTGCGCGCAGCCTAACAGCGGCTCACCTGCCGCGCCAAGCCCACCTGCCACCGGTTTACACCCTGGCCTCCCCATGGCACCCTCAACTTAAGAAAACGAACGGGAGGAACTGCTCGATGAGCAGTCAGCACCACACCTTCATCTGTGAAGGGGCGAGCATCACCTATCAGCGCGGCGGCAGCGGCGCACCGATCCTGTTCCTGCAGGGCGAGGATTCGCTCTCAGGCAATGCGGCCTTCGCCGACATGCTGCGCGATGGACAGGATGTGCTGATGCCCGACCATCCCGGCTTCGGCGCCTCGGACACGCCAACCTGGTTCAAGACGATCGGCGATGTGGCCTATTTCTATCTCGATTTTCTCGAGAGCCTCGATCTGCGTGGTGTGCACCTGGTCGGTGCGTCGCTCGGCGGGTGGATGGCCGCCGAGATTGCGTTGCGCTCACGTGAACGCATCGCCTCCACCACCCTGATCGCCCCGCTCGGCGTGCGCCAGCCTGGTCTACCGGTCGCCGACATGTTCATGATGTCTCCGGCCGACCTGCTGAAGGCGCGCTTTGCAGACCCCGCCCTCGCCGAGGCCACAATGGCCGAGATCATGGCCGGCAATGACGAACGCGGCGCGGCCCTGCTGAAGGATCGTTACGCCACAGCGCGGCTATGTTGGCACCCAAGATTCCACAACCCCGAACTGCAACGTTGGCTGCATCGCCTGTCCGGCCCGGTGCATCTGGTCTGGGGCGAGAATGATGCGATCGCCCCCACCGGCATCGCCAAGGCCTGGCAGGACAAGCTGCCCCATGCCCGCCTCTCGGTGATCCGCGGCGCCGGCCATCTGCCACATATCGAGCACACGGTGCCCACTGCGGAGGCCATCCAATCCTTCATTCGCGAGGTCCGGTCATGAAGTTCTTCGCCTTCCATCTGATGCCCTACCGCCATCTCGACCTTCAGGCGGCGGACAAATACCCCTCCTACTGGGTGGTGTTGCCGAATAAATTCTACGATCCGAAAAAGGGTGCGCCGCTCTATCAGGAATATCTCGACCAACTGGTCTACTGCGCCAAGGTCGGCTTTGACGGCATCTGCGTGAACGAACATCACCAGACTGCCTACGGCATGATGCCCGCGCCCAACCTGCTCGCCTCCATCCTGATCGACCGCACCCGCGATCTGAACACCAAGGTCGCGGTCATCGGTCGCGCCTTGCCGCTGGTCGCCAACCCG